>CALGGD010000146.1 GCA_937916185.1 uncultured Oxalobacter sp.
GACAGTGCCTTCATGAACTGCTCAAGTCTGCAGAGCATAGCTATTCCAAAGTCTGTTAAGGTGATTGGTTCAAGATGTTTCTGCTCTTGCAGATCCCTGACAGGTCTGTCTCTTCCTGAGGGACTTGACTCTATCGGATGGTATGTGTTCGAAAAATGTTCTTCTCTCAAGGAGATTACAATTCCAAGCGCTATCGTTGATCTGCCTGCCTACACATTCAATGAATGCGCGGGATTAGAGACGGTCAACCTCCCTTCCACTATGAAGACTCTTGGCAGCAACAGTTTCCTGAACATGGGAAATTCCTCCTGAGAACAATATGGCAATCCATCTTACCAAACATTCCTTTAACAGGATGTAACAGAAATCAACAAACTGTAAAGACAAAAAAAGGGGAGAAAATCCCCCCTCTTCCTGTTTCTATCACAGGACTCTCGAAACAGGGCAACCAGCCGGTTGGCTGGTCGCTCACCCCGTCAATCATTCAGCTTTCACAACCTGCTTTGCCAGTACCTTGTCAAGCGCAGAGACGAACTTCACAAAATCGGTCTTGCACGCCTTGCAGATACTGCGGACTTCAAATAAATTGCAGCCACGCTCACCTGATTCAATCTTACTGATATAGCTCTGTGGCTTCTTCAGCTTGTCAGCCAGCACCTGTTGGGTCAGCTTCGCCTTCTGACGGATACTGCGGAGCTGGGTACGAAGAACCGTATACTGTTCACCCCATGATTTTTTCATTGCTTTCTCTGCCGGCATAATATCCTCGCTTTCGCTAAGTCAATGTCAATAAACGTACCGATTGATTACATATTAATCATAGCAATAAAAGATTTCCTGTCCAATGAATTTAAACGGATTTTGATAAAAAAAGACATAAATCGGATATGAATCCATACTATAAGTAACAGGAAAACTGAACCCACACCATTGACTGTTTTACAGGCAAAACCAACATCCTGTTTTATGGCAACCAGCCTGATCCCCTCCGCAGCACTGCTGGACGTGCAGGATTGTCACCCTTTGGAAGCCATCTCAGGAAACAGGTCAGAAAAATCCTTTATTCCGGACAGCTTCTCAAGCACCTGTTCCGCCAGTCCGTTGCCCATATCAGCCAGGTTCTCCAATGCTGTTCCGGCATCATCATTGCCTTGCGCCGCTGCAAGGGCATACCATCGGACAGCCATGCCGTAATCCTGCCAACCGCCCAGTCCATTCTCATACATGAACCCCAAGGTGTTCTGTGCTGAAGGATTGCCCTGCTCTGCCGACCTGATGAACCAGTCCCGTGCTTTTCCGTAATCCTGGGGAACGCCCTGACCATAGATATACATGAACGCCAGTTCCATCTGGGATTCCGCATGGCCTTTCAGGGCAGCCTTGCAGAACCAGAAGGCAGCATGATCATAATTCATGGGTACACCAACACCTTCAAGGCGCATTTTTGCGATACGGTACTGCGCCTCGGTATTGTCCAGCTCAGCCGCTTGACGGAAACAGTCCGCCGCCTCGACCAGGATGCCCGCTTCCAAGAACGCAAGCCCTCTTCCCAATAAATCCATTGCGCAGTGTGTATCAGCCCCCCTATCCATCATAAGTCACCTTTGGAAAGGCTTTC
Source organism: uncultured Oxalobacter sp. (assembly GCA_937916185.1). Classification (GTDB taxonomy): domain Bacteria; phylum Pseudomonadota; class Gammaproteobacteria; order Burkholderiales; family Burkholderiaceae_D; genus Oxalobacter. The sequence goes on from CALGGD010000146.1 coordinate 1,619, forward strand.
CTTTTTCAAGTTGCCTATCTCAGACAGCCAAAAACCGGAAAACCTGAAAATGCTTTCCATTCAGAACAATATTTCTTCCTTTTCGTTCATTGTTTCAGATGCTTATTGAAGAATTGATCCAATTGGTTGAAGTAATAACACAATTCCGGTGCATCCGAAGGCAGCAGATAATAACCGGCATGGGAAAGGCCTTCTATCACAATCAGGTCAGCATCCACGCCAACCCCACGCATTTTCTGATGCACACGCACGGTATTGCTGAGAAACAGGTCACGGGTACCGGATGTCAACAGGGTCGGAGGAAACCCCGACAGGTCACCATACACCGGGGAAAGCTGGGGGTCTTTCATATCATGCCCATTGGCATAGATTTCAGCAGCCCCTTTCAGGAAACCACTGTAGCTGACCAGCAGTGTATCCAACCCCTCATTCGTGAAATAGGAATCCCCTGTCTTGGTCAGGTCAGACCATGGCGTACCCGGTGCAACCGCACCAGGAAGCGGCAGTCCTTCAGTCCTTGCACGGAGCACCAGTGCCAAGGTCATCCCGCCTCCAGTCGATGTCCCGAAAACACCAACCCTGTCAGCCGGATACTGTTTCAAGACCTCACGGTAAACCGCCATCGCATCATCCATTGCTGCTGGATAGGGATGGTCAGGCGCCATACGGTAATCGATTGAAACCACCTTGTACCCCCCTTTTGCCGCCATCAACAGCCCCTCCTGCAATCCGGCTTTCCCCGGCAGGAACACATAGCCGCCGCCATGGATATGCAACAAGAGACGGTTCTTGTTTTCCGGTCTGACAACAGATGGCGTCAATAAGAAAACCCTTACACCAGCCATATTGGACTCCACAATAGAGACCTTCAGCTGCTCAGCCAGAACATCCACTTTGGCGGAAACCTGCTCTGCAGACCGGGAAACAGCCTTCCGCCATCCCTCTGCATCCTTTGGAACCTGATTCCAGTTCAATGGCGGCCCTTTGGCAATGCTCTGCTGCAATGCAGGACTGACCGTACCAGGCACAGGAACCTCATGTGCCGCCACCTCGTATGCCTTGGCGGCTGGCAGCACCATGACAGCCACAACCAGTATCGATGGCCATGTCTTCCTGAAAAACGGCATAGCCTCCTCCTAAAATCATATTGTCTGACTTCCACAGGCATTTCATGACCAACAGGGCAGGCAATCTATCCCTTTATCATCACCCTGCCGGAATCCAATGCCAGGCTCTCTTCCTGGGGGGGATGCCAATCCTTCCTCCACCATCTCATTCCAGATGGCAACTGCACCTTCCAAGCCAGCCCCGGTCAGTTCTCTTGCATTGACGGCCATCTTGCCCCCTTTTCCAAAAACGGAACCCCAGCCAATCGTAATGTATCCATAAAACAGTTACAAGCTTCCAGCTGAAACCATTTACAATAGCCGTAGGCAGCCATCCTGGAAAGAACAGCCATGACTGCACGCCTGAATATTGGACAGCCCGCTGTTTTGCTGCCATATTCCACGGATACCATCACTTGAGACGCAACTTCCCATTAGATTGTATCCATCGAAACATAACCTGAACGGACAAAGCCATGATACTGGACAAACTGAAAGATAAAGTGGGAGAAATCTCCTCTGAAATCAAGAAACATTTCCACCCCTGTGACATCTGCGGAACTTCCATCACCCTGGACATTGACCGTTGCCCGGCCTGTGAGGAAGCTTACGTCGAACTGACTGAACCTGGCAGTGCCCCTCAGAACCAGGAACAGCTCAATGCGCTGATCAACCGTTTTGTCAGGATCCTCCCAAAAATGCAGGAAGGCGACCTGAAAAACACCATCACCACCCATTTGGACAGACTGCGTGAAAAATCCATAGAGATAGGCAAGGCTGAACAGACCATCGCCGCAGCTTCCACCGCCCCCAGGAAACTGAGCCAGCCTATCCTGCAAAGCAATACTGAACGCATTGAGGGATACAGCATCATCAGCCAGCTTGGCGTTGTCTCCGTATCGAAAACCATCACCCTGACTTCCAATGATGGGCGTCATGAAACGGATGAGGCTGTTGAGGCGGAACTGCATGAGCTGTCTGCCAAAGCAGACAGCCTTTCTGCCAATGCGGTCGTCAATATCCGTATCGGCTATACAGGGATTGAATCCATGACACTGGCACCCAGAGTCCTGCTCACCGTCACAGGAACCGCTGTGGCTGTCAAACCGCTGGCAACAGGCGCAACGGGAATACCTGTACCTGAGACAGCGGATTCAACCGCTCCTGAAACATCAGCAGCTTCCTGATAACGGCAACCGGCAGTAAGGGCATTTGTCCTTACTGCCATGTATTTTTTACAGTTCCAGGCTTTACATCGTCAACAATTCTTCTTACACTCGGCACCCGTTAACAACCGTCCACTCCATTGAGAAAATCCCATGAAAAAAACCGCATCCCTGCTTCTTGGTGCAGCACTGGTCATGTCCTTGACCGGCTGTGAAACCTTCCTTGGCGGCAGTTCCAGCTCCAAGACGGCTTCCGGTCCTGTCACGACACAGTATGACTGTACAGACGGCACCCATTTCACCATTACCCGTGATAACAAAACCCCCAACAAAGCAACATTGAACCGTCAGGGACAGGCCTATGAAATGACCAAAGTCGCCACCCGGACCGGATCAGACAAACTGCAGCACAGCTCTGGTCTGACCTATATCGGTGTTTCCAACATGAGCAGTCTGGTCAACTTCAAGCAGGGCAAGAACATTTCCAGCGAATGCCGCAGTGAAGAACAGACACTGATCCAAAAAGAACTGGACGAAAAACGGAAACAGGAAGCTGCGGCAAAAGCGGCTGAAGCGAAAAAGACAGCCACTACATCCAAGAAAACCACGGCAACGAAAAAGACCGTGAGAAAAACCACCAGGAAAGTTGTCCGGAAAACCACCAGGAAGAAATGAGCTTTCTTGCATTTTTCAGCAGTACGGCGGCTGGCAGGGTGACCTGGCAGCCGTTTGCACAGCAGGGAAAGCCCGGCAACCTTGACGGGTCAGGAACATCAATCCACGATATGGTCTGCAATCCAATTTCCCAGCATCACCCCCTGCTGTGAATAGCCTTTGGCATTGAAATGGATCCCCCGTCTATCCATCATGCCACCCTGCCGCCAATAGGCAGGGCCTGCCGCACCATACAAGTCATAGACCTGATACCCCAATCCATTGGCCAAAGATATCTGAATATCTGCAATCTGCCTGGCTTTCGGGTTCACCCGTCCATTCTTGTAATTGCCCGGCATCGTCGTGAAAAGGATTGTACGGCAGACCGGCCGGTACATCGCCATGAAGCGCCCCATATCAGCACGGAACTTCGGTGCATCGAAATTCGGTGCATAGCTTTCATTCGTACCGATGGAAACAACCAGCAGATTGGGATTCATGGCTGCCACCCTGTTCACCGACCGCTGATTCAGGAAATCTGCCAGGTAGGCCCCCGGTTTTGCAATGTGCTGATAAGACACACCATTCCCCAGGCGCTGACGCAGGCGGGTATGGGCTGCACGTGGGAAAATCTTGCTCCAGACATGGGAATCGCCAAGATGGACAACCCTCAGATTGCCTGCCCATGACAATATTGGCGACAATCCGAAGAGGACAGCGGTAAACATCCACTTTCTCAATGATTTCAGAACCATTCAAAATCCCCATCAAAACGAAATATCCGGTCACATCGGTGCAACGGAACCTGCTTCTCTTCACAGTATCATCCCGTTTGCTCCACGACAGTTTTCCCGGCAATAAAGGAAAAGATTAAAAAGACTGTTCTGCCTGAAAGCCCTCTTTCATCGGTGGTTGCGGCTTCCATGGCAAGGCGGAACAGGCAACAGGCCTCCCCATAAAAAAATGGTGCATGGATGCCATACACCATGGCTTTATGCTAGCAGATTTCATTAAAACAATCAACCAGTTAGAAACTGGCCACCGTCACATTCGCATACTTTCCGTAAGACAGAACATCATATCCATCATAACCGATCCTGACCCATCCTCTGGATACCAAGACAACGACTTTTCGTTCCCTCTGCTACAATACCGGCAGTATTGCCACAGCATCCCATTAGAAAACCATGAAACATCTCCAGGTTGCGGCCGCTGTCATCTTCTGTCAAAACAAAATCCTTTGCGTCCAACGTGGTCTTGGCAGGCAACACACAGCAGTCAGTTTCAAGTATGAGTTCCCTGGCGGCAAACTGGAAGGCGGTGAGACAGGGTACGCCGCACTGATGCGTGAACTCAGGGAAGAACTGTATATCATCGCCACCATTACACAAGATGACTACATGATGACTGTGGAACATACCTACCCTGAATGCCATATCACCATGTATGTTTACCGATGCTGCATCCAGTGTCCTGAACTCACCCTGACCGAACATATCGCCTGCCGATGGCTGCCTGTGGAACAGCTTGATACCCTTGATTGGGCGCCTGCGGATATCCCGATTGTCCGTAAGCTGATGGGGCAGGGCCACTGATACCGTTTCCTTGGACAAGACAGGATATGAATACAGACACCCCAGGCACCGCCATTGGACAACTGCAGGCAAAAGCCGAATCGGGCGAAACAGAGGCCCAATATCAGTTCGGCATCTGCTTATGGGAAGGCATCGGGATGCCGGCTGATCCAGAAGCGGCGCTCGAATGGGTGACCCTTGCTGCCGGGAAAGGGCATACACCAGCACAGGTGTGGCTGGGATCGCTGTATCTCAGCAGCCAGGATGAGGAACAGGCGAGGTTCTGGTTTGAAAAAGCCGCCCTGCAAGGCAATGCCCGTGCCATGTATTACCTTTCGTTGATTTATGTCCGGGGCAACGTTTTTGGAGCAGACCCCATGCTGGCATTTGAATGGCTGAAGAAAGCGGCCGAAAATGGTTTAACTGAAGCCATGTGCAAACTGGGCATTATGCACTGCCTGGGACATGGTGTTGAAAAAGACCACCATCATGCCGTGCAGTGGTTCCAGGAAGCCGCGCTCAAGGGGGATTCCAATGCCCAGATACTGCTTGCCACCGCCTATCTCACGGGAGCCGGGGTTCCTCAGGAAGAAAGCGCCGCCACCTACTGGTTTGTCCAGGTGAAAAATTCCTGTACTGACAGCAAAACCTTCCTTGTCATGGCAGACATGGTTTCAGAAGGCGGCCTGATGCCCTGCAGCCGTGTGTCATCTTTTATTCTGCTGAGCATCCATGGCAGCCTTTTTCCTGAAACCAAAGTCGATCTGTCCACCCTGACCGGTGCGATGTCCGAAGAACAGCTGATACAGGCAAAACGCATTGTCAGGCATATCCTTCCAGAAGGCGGTCATGGTGCGCGTACCCTGCAATAGCAAGCCTCCTTTCCATGGCGACTTAAACAGTCCTTTCGCTGTTTACTTTCAGAACAGCGTTCTCTTTCCACAACATCATGCAGACCAACCGGTTTTTCCCTTAAAGAAAACCGATAAGAAATGGAACAAACCGCCTTTTTTTTCAAAAAAAGAGACACTTTATGTACTTCTTGTTCTATGTAACTTAAAGTCTGTTGTATCTGTATGGGCATGTCCATAGAATCAATCGGCGGAGGGGAGTATTCTTATGATTAAACAAATCGGACAGAGAATCCGCGAACTTCGCAAGGCAAAAGGCATCAGCCAAGAACAGCTTGGACTTGAAGCTGGACTTCATAGAACCTATATCGTTAGCGTAGAGAACGGGAGACGCAATATTTCAATCATTGCTCTCAGCAGAATCTGGGAGGGGTTGCACATAACACCCCAGGCTTTCTTTGATTCCATCTTGTTCCAGAATAAAGAGCCTCAGTTCTGACATAAGAAAAAGGCTTCATTTTCCAGCCTTTTTCTTTGCATTCATTTCATATGCATTTAACATGCATAATTGCTCGTCAACACTTCAAAAACCAACGTATCGTTCATTGAGGGTCTGCCTATGCCAGACCGATGACTGGATTTCCTTGCGCTCAGGCGGGAAACAGGTGACAATCAACCAATCGTCAGATATCCCCTGAATCCTGCGGAATGCTATGAAAAGCCTTGACATGCTCAAACGACTGGTCACTGCAGTGTTCATTGCCTTCTCGTGCCTCACCGTAACCGCCTGTATCAATGCAGACCACCGTCATGAAGGCACCCTGGATGGCTCACAGGCCAATCAACTGATTGCAAGGCTGGGAAAACAGCTCAACATCCTGGATGTACGCACCCCTGAGGAATACGCGCAATGCCATCTCAAAGGAGCAATCAATATCCCTGTTGAAGCCCTGCCAGAAAAAACCGGCACCCTGCCAGAAGGGCCCATCCTTATCGT
>CALGGD010000147.1 GCA_937916185.1 uncultured Oxalobacter sp.
ACTCGGAGCAATATCATACGCATTAACAATCGGAATAACATATGAAACTATAAAAGAAGCTGTTGAATCCTACAAATCAATTTTTGGAAGAACCGAAAAACGTACAATTAATGGACACAAAACACTAATACAATTTCAAAAGAGTCAGAAAATGCGTTGAAAACCGCACAGTCACACTTGGATGCAAAACCTTATTCAAAGAAAGAGTTGAATAATTTATTAGAATTTAATGAGTACTCAAAGGAATCAATTTCGCATGTATTGGATTTGATTGTTGCCGATTGGAATGACAACGCATTAAAAGCATCGATTGAAGAAAATAATTCATTATTCAGGTCTAAGAAAAAATTAAAAAACCATTTAATCAAAAATAGAGGTTTTACCTCAGAACAAGTCGAGTTTGCTCTTGATAACCTGAACGCAGATTGGAAAGACAATGCTGTAAAAACTTTAAATAGATTCAATAAATCTTTACATTTATCAAAAATAGATTCTTATAATGAGTTGATTTCTAATGAAGGATTTTTGAGCGAAGAGGCAAAATTTGCTGTAAATAATTCAAACGTAAACTGGAAAAAGAATGCTTATAATAAAGCCATTGAGTTTCGAGATGAATGGAAAATAAAAAAAGAAGATTTACTTGAAGAGTTGACTGTTATTTGTAAATTCACTCAAGAAGAAGCTAAATATGCTATAAGCAAATTATACCCAGATTATTTTGAAGTAAGACAGGAATCTTTTAACATAAAAGATAATAATATTGAAAATGTTTCAAAGGAGTTTGAAAATGCCCTGTTAAGTGCTGAATCTTATCTAAATTTTTACCCTTATTCAAATAAAGGTTTATACAATCAACTGAAATATGACAAATTTTCTGATGATTCAATAAAATATGCTTTAGATAAAATCAATATTGATTGGAAAGATAATGCACGTAAAGCTGCAATTCAATATGACAATCTCTTTCACTTTTCCAAAGATAGATTGTATGAGCAGTTGATTCATGATGAATATACATCAGACGAAGTAAATTATGCTATTAAGGAATTATATAATTAAAAAGCAATTACCTTGCACCATTTCCTTTGCCAAAGAATCCAAATTTTTTACTCAAAGAAGAATTGGAAGAGCTGATGAAAAAACGCCTATCATCCAATCCTTCTGGACATGAGAAATTGGAAAGGATTATTGACGAAAAGGTCTGTGAAATCTACGGTCTTACAAACGAACTGAAAGACAGAATCTGTTATCAGTTCTGACAGATTCTGGTAAGAATACTCCACCAGCTAGCCTATTTATTCAGATAAGACGCAGCCGTCATCTGCATGCGTTTAGCAATGTCATTGCGCTTGAAGACCTTGAAGGTGCCCATGGCCTTTGCGACCAAGGCATCACCGTTCATGATTTCTGCTTCGCAGTAATACAGGGTGGTTGAACGGTGGAGTACCCTGCCGGTTGCAACAACATACTGACCGACTTTGCCGCCCGGCTGGAAAAAGCTGGTTTTCATCTCGACAGTCGCCGCCGAGGTCACATCAGGCAACACCAGCGAACGTGCCGCCCGTGACATTGTGCAGTCCAGCAGGGTCATGGTGATGCCACCATGCATGACAGCCCAGCTGTTGCCATGTTCCGGCTTGAGCCTGATACCGACCTGCGCCTCACCGTTTTCCATCTTCAGCAGTTCAGCCCCCAGATGCATCAGATAAGGATTCTCGGTAATCAGTTCTCCTGGCATTTGAAACCCCTGTCCTGTTTATTTCTTGTCTTCTTCGCCCGGTTTCTTGATCAGGAACTCGACACCTGCCATTTTTTTCAGGTATTCGATATAGGCATACAGTTCCTGGGCACTGCTGGTACCGGTCATCTGACGGTTCATGGCTTCTTCCATCCGTGGGTCGATCTTTTCAGGGATGATGACTTTCGTGACACGGTAGATGACATAACCTTCTTCTGGACGTTCAACGCCGACATAAGCCGGCAGTTTGGAAGCATCTGCTTTCATGACAGGAGCCAGGTCAAGACGACCAGACTGCGCAATCTTCGGACGTGAAACCTTTTCTGGTGCAGAGAAGCCTGTCACCGCACCGCCGGCTTTCAGGTTTGCCAGTTCTGCCTCACCAGCGGATTTCGCCAGCGCCAGTGCTTTCTGGTTGGTGACGGCTGTCTGGATACCGGCACGGACTTTCTCAAACGGTATCAAAGCTGCCGGATAATGCTGGGCGATACGGGCAGATACGAGTACCTGTGGGGCAATCTCGACCGATTCGGTATTGTGTTTGCCCTTGACACAGTCGTCTGAGAAAATCTTCTCAAGCAGGGTTGGATTGGCAAGCATCGGGTTCTGCTTGGCGGCTGCTTCTGGATCACGCTGCAGATCCTTGAACGTATGGATCTGAAGTCCCATCGCATCGGCAACCGGCTTCAGGCTGTCAGACTTTTCATAGACCATATTGGAGAATGCTTCTGACATCTCAGCATATTTCTTGGTGACCTGTGCCCGTTTGAGTTCCTGCATGACAGACTCACGGACCTGTGCCAGTGTCTTCGGTACGGCTGGCTTGATGTCAGTGACCATGATGATATGGAAGCCATATTCTGTCTGGACGATATCGCTGACATCACCCTTCTGCAGTGCGAAGGTGGCATCGCTGAACTCCTTCACCATCTTGCCACGGGCAAAATAACCCAGGTCACCGCCATTCTTCGCAGAGCCGGGATCCTGTGAGTAGGTCTTCGCCAGTTCACCGAAGCGTGATGGGTTCGCCCGGGCCTGCGCCAGGATATCTTCCGCTTTCTTCCGGGCTTCTTCCTTGTCAGCTTCCTTGGCATTCCGTGGTGTCAGGATCAGGATATGCTGCGCCCGACGCTGTTCAGGCGTCGCAAAGCGGTCTTTATTCTGGTTGTAGTAGTTCTGCAGATCGCTGTCAGTGATTTTGACACTTTTCTCCGCAGCGGACTGGTCAAGGACAACAATTTCGATATCAGCATGTTCTGGAATCGTGAACTGCTTGGCATGGTCGTTGTAATAATTGGTCAGGTCGTCATCCGTGACAGACACCTGGCCCTTGTAGGCGGCAAGGCTGAAGACACGTTTCTGGACTTCACGTTCCTGGGTGAACAGGTCGATTATGCGTTTGCCGACTGTCTTGGAAGGGATGACGCTGAACTGAACCGGTGCCGGGACCTGCTGCATCGACATCTCCTGCCCC
>CALGGD010000148.1 GCA_937916185.1 uncultured Oxalobacter sp.
ATACTGACCGTAGGCTTTTTGTGCTCTTCCTCAATGCCTTCACCATGGCAAAAAACGGGAAGAGCACAAAAAGCCTACGGTCAGTATACCCTTGAACTGCGACAATTCCCGTCAGAAAATGCTTTTTTGATAACATAGGCGGAACCGCTTCCGTTTCCATCCACCGAAAAGAAGGGAAAACCATCATGAAAAAACTGCTTACGACCGCACTGATTGCACTCTGTTTGACAGCCACTTCTGCCATTGCTGATGGCAATTGGACAAAACTGGCATCCGTCAGCCCCGGTGGCATCACATGGGATGTCTATGTTGACAGTACCCGTACGGATATCAGCCAGCATAAAGGCTGGTTCAAACTGGTGCAGGTCGGCGGGGAACCGTCAGGCTATTACAGCGTCGAAACGGAAGCTGTCGCAGACTGCCAGGGAAAACGCATCCAGAACCCGGTCTTCCAGCCATACCAGAACTACGGGAAGCAGACAATGGACACCCCGACCGGCGAATACAGCCAGCCCTGGCATGAAACCAACCCGGAACATACCGATGGCGTCATCCTGAAACACCTGTGCCAGTAACAGACGGTATTTAACGGCTGGTATCCGGGAAACCAGTCACCGGGCTGCCTCTTTCCGAGCCTTTGCCAACTGTTTCTGGAAAGAGGCATTTTGCATCAGCTCTGCCACAGTCCGTTCGACCAGAGTCCTGGAGGCTTCGACATCACTAGCCCAATGGTAACCGCAGATCCAACGGCTGTCTCCAGCCCGACGCGCCAATTCGAGGATGGCTTCCGCCTTGTCAGGGAACACTTTAGAAAGAATCAGGCCGACGGCCCATGCTTCACCGGAATGACCTGATGGATAGCTACGGTTAGGATTGCTTTTTGCCATTAAATCAGGCCGGCAGGTCTTGTCTTCTGGATGAACAGCAAAAGGACGGGCACGGTTGTTCTCCTGTTTCACCTTATGGATCATCTCTTTTGAAACCATAAAGGTGCGTTTCAGCAGCTTATGGATGTCTGGGGTCCCCGCTTTTGAGAGTTCCCGACCGGCAACCGGCGAGAACAGCCGTTCATAATCAGGCAGTTTCCCCAATTCAGCATGGACGCCGGCTTCTTTCGCCCGCTCAGTGTCCCGCATCGCAAGCCCTTGCTGATAGGCCTGTTCATCAGCCTGAAGTTGCTGGCTGCCTTCAACAGGCTTTCCTGGCAGTTGATGCTGTACCCCTTTGACCTTGTCATAATCCGGGGATGATGACTTACAGGCGGTCAATCCCAAGATACCTGCCATCAGGCATAGAAAAACGGACTGTTTTAACATAACTGCTGATTTATCTGTCTGAAAAAAAATGGGAAAATCATTTTAACATGACATAATCTATCTGCCAGATGTTTCCATCATTTCTTAGGAGTTGACTGCATGAAAAAATGTTTTGGCATCTTGATCATCTGCCTGGGCGTGTTTTCCAAGGCGGTCATGGCTGATTCTGATGAAGATATCCGTGAAATCCTGCAGACCAGCAAACATCACATCGAAATTCTTGCTGATGGCAATGATACCTATACTTACCGCGTCTGGAACAAGCCCAAACAGGTCGGACAGGGACAGCCTGACCTTGAAATCCCGGACGGTACGATGTGGGGACGCATCAGTGCAACCGACATCGAATGCATGAAAGGTGCAAAGGGCTATGATTTCACCCTGAAAAACGTTGAAATCCATATCACCATGGACGGATGCCCGAAAAAAGGACAGCCCCGAAATGCCACTGGTGTATTGGATGTTTTCATCAATGGCAGGCAGCGGAGCAGTTTCTGGGTTTATACCACCCCATGAATTACGGTCTATAATCAGCAGAAGACATTCCCAGGACAAGCCTTTGCCCCCTCAAGGAGACCTTTCATGAAGAAAACCCTCATTGCCCTCACCGTCAGTTCCCTGATGTTCTCATTGACTGCCTGTGGCGGAGAAAAGAAAACAGAAGCACCAAAGCAGGAAACACCCCGGGTACAGCAGGTACAGGAACCTGACCTGAAGCTTTCCCTCTCCAAGGAAGAACGTGAAGCACTCAACCGGAAAGTCATGGATGACACCTTTAAATACGACTCAACGAAAAGCTGCTGGCGTACAGATGG
>CALGGD010000149.1 GCA_937916185.1 uncultured Oxalobacter sp.
GTTCGCATACACCACCACCGTCCGGTCTGGATGCTGGTCACAGAATGCGGCAAATTCATCCACCGGACAGCCAAGGTCCAGCGAGCAATAGGCCTCCAATGTCGGCATCAGGATCTTTTTCTCTGGGCTCAGTATCTTGGCGGTTTCCCCCATGAAACGCACACCTGCAACCACCAGGGTCTTGGCAGGGCAATCTCTGCCGAACCGTGCCATTTCCAAGGAATCCGCCACACAACCCCCAGTCTCTTCCGCCAGGTCTTGGATATCGCCATCCACATAATAATGGGCGACCAGCACCGCCTTTTTCTCTCTCAGAAGCTGTTTGATCTTTTCACGGTAGTGTGTTTTTTCCTCACGGGAAAGCATACGTGGCACACACGCCCAGGCATTGGCAAGCGCCCTTTTGCCAGACTGCATGTCAGGCAGGTCATACTGGAATTCCTTGACCGCTTCCTGCATTTCTTGTCTCCTTCCCGCTTATATTCATGGATGGACAGTCGGATAACCGCTCAGGGTCAGCTTCACACTGCCCGAATGGACCTTGAGACGGGCTTTCGCACCGACCGGCAAAGTCGCCTTTTCTTTCGTATGGCCAAACGGCAAACCTGTCACCACAGGAATGACCAGGTGTTTCCTTATCCATGCCAGCATCGTATCAAAACTATAGCCATTGTCTTCGTCATACAACCGATAATCGGTGAAACGGCCGAGAACCAGTGCTTTCTGCTTTCTGAGGATTCCTGCCTCATCCAGCTGAATCAGCATCCGTTCCACCCGATAGGGATGTTCGCTGACATCTTCCAGGAAAAGGATGCCGCCTTCGATATCCGGCATCCACTTGGTTCCGACCAGATGCGACATCATCGTCAGGTTGCCGCCCCAGAATGTCCCGGTGACATCAACATCCGGGTTGTCTGTTCCCACCCATCGCAATGTTGTTGTCGGATGGGTCAGCACTTCTTCGAAATGCTCAATCGTATAACGGCTGGGATTATCAAGCCCATAATCACTGAAGACCATCGGTCCCTGGAAGCTCACCGCACCATATTTCAGCAGTCCCATCTGGATGACCGTCATGTCGCTGTAGCCGACAAACACCTTGCCGCTTGAAGCCATTTTCTGGAAATCAAGGTCTTTCAACAGGCGGCTGGCACCATATCCCCCCCGGACAGCCATGACAATCTTCGCTTCCGGATCCTGATAGGCCTGTTCCATCTGACGGAGCCTGATGGCATCTGCCGCAGCAAAACGCTCATGATGCAGTGTCGGATCATAATAGCTGGTGACCTTGAAACCACGCCCCTCCAGAGCCACAACCCCTTTTTCATAACGCTCTACCGGAATGGCACTGCCACTGGGGGCGACTAAAGCAATCGGGACATTTTCCATCGGTTTTGGCTCCTCAATCGGTTCTGAAGCATTCTCTTCAACAATTGTCCGGGATGCAGATGGGACAGCCATAGCCTCTTCCGCTTGAACCGTCACGGTACAGGCCACCAGCATCCCCAGCATCATCAGAAAATTTTTCATTGTCGGTTATATCGATCCAGATCC
>CALGGD010000150.1 GCA_937916185.1 uncultured Oxalobacter sp.
CGACCGGGGAATCAAAGAAACCGTCATCATCCGATTTCTTCTTCGTATTCTCAGCCTGTGACACCTTATGCACCATCTGGATCAGGGACAGCGTATTCAGCATCCGCTTGATGGAACGGGGGTTCTTGCCACAGGTCAGGACCGTCAGCTTGTCAAGGTTTGCAATGAAGGCCCTGTTATTCAGCAGCTCCCCGTTGCAGAAACTGATCTGGTCCAGGTTGTCCAACAGATACCCGCCGGTCCGGTAATTGTCCATCGGCATCCGGAACGTCAGCTGGATAATCTTGTCGAAGAAAGAGCGGAATTCCCGTTCGTTCGCCTCGGTCTTCTTGCCGAACCGCCTTTCCAGCCCCTTGACCACCACATCATAGTCAATCGCCAGGACAAAAACACAGTTCTTCACCTCAAACAGGTTCTTCAGCAGCGACAGGACCTGGACAGCGACCGGCGGATCCAGGCGGTCAAGGTCATCGATGAAGAAAATGAAACCCTTGATATGCCTGTATTCCCCGCCCTTATGGATTTCATCAAGGTAATTCGCCACCGCATCCTGGAACTGCCTGCGGAAATGGGCTGGTCCCTTTTTCTGCGACTGGATCATATCATCGATATTCGTCAGGCTTAACGGATTCACACCCCAGCCCAACCTTGGCGGCGCTCATCGCGACCCCTGCCATCGAGCTCATCAGCCGGCGCCCTGCCTCCTTCACCTTTGCCGACATCTTCAGGAACTGGTCCATCTGGGAACTCAGCTCACGGGTCAGCCCTTCAATCACCGAAATCAGCGCATCCCGGTCATCGCGGAGCAGCGAATACTGCCAGGTATTGATCCAGACCCCGATATAAGGCGCTTCACGGTTGATGCCGTCTTTTTCCGAAATCCCATCATAAAGAGAACTGTAATTCATGCAGAGCTTGCCTGCCACTGAATTCATCAGGGAAGTCTTGCCGCTGCCCCATTCACCTTGGATGGCGATGGTCGTCGGAGTCCTCGCCCGGCTCAGGAAAGAAGAGAACGCCTTGGCATAAGTGCTTTGCCCCAGCTGGTCTTCCTCATCAGGCAAAAGGGGGATATCCGTAACATTGGAAGGAAC
>CALGGD010000151.1 GCA_937916185.1 uncultured Oxalobacter sp.
GGTACGCGGCAATATCGGAACCACCTGCTGTGGCATCCATATCCGCCTCATCCTCAACATTGAACATGACAACCTGGACCAGTTCGGCTTTTTCAAGCAATGGCAGCGCATCGGCGACCGCACGGATGGATTCCCGGCTTGCATTCCAGCAGATCATCGCTTTCTGACCAACAGTCTCTTTCGGATAATCCGGCGGGATGATCAGGATGGGACGGCCTGAATTCATCATGACGAACTCAGGGAAATCCGGCGTCACGGAAACACCGGTGGCATCCAGGTTCGTACGGCCGATGACAACCAGGTCATTGATCCTTGCCAACAGGGAGACACTGCTGCTAGCATCCCCTTCCACAACACGGCCTTCATAGGCTTCCAGACCGGTGGACTTGACTTCTTCCTTGAACTCTTCCACAAACTGGCCTGCCTTGTAACGCAGGTATTTCATATGTTCCGCAAACGCCAGGTCCTGGGGCGAATAGAAATAAGAACTCTGGGTTGCCGAGATACCGATTGTTGCAACCCCCAGCAGATGCCCATCATCCGCCTTTGCCAGGTTCGCTGCGATACGGACCCGGTTTTCCAGGATATCTTTTCTGTCCAGATGGACAAGTATGTTTTTATAAGACATTGCGACCTCCGTTTAAGTTTGAGGTGGAAGGGATGCCCGCCTGGGTTCCGGCAGGCACCCCTGGATTATTTTTCCAAGCCAAAAGCCTTATGCAAAGCCCTGACCGCCAGTTCCATATATTTTTCATCAATGATGACAGAAATCTTGATTTCCGATGTCGAAATCATCAGGATATTGATCCCCTCGGAGAACAGTGTGCTGAACATCTTGGATGCCACACCGACATGGCTCCGCATGCCGATACCGATGGCAGAGACCTTGGAAACCTTGGCATCACCGATGATGTCTGAGGCACCGATCTCCCCCTTGACCTGATTGTTCAGGATGCCCATCGCCCGGTTATAGTCCGGACGTGGCACCGTAAAGGTGAAGTCTGTCTTGCCGCCAACAGACTGGTTCTGGATGATCATGTCCACTTCAATGTTGGCATTGGCGATGGCACCCAGGATCTGTGATGCGATACCCGGCCGGTCAGGAACACCGAGAACGGTGATTTTCGCCTCATCACGGCTGAAAGCGATACCAGAAATAACTGTCGATTCCATATCAGTGTGTTCTTCTTCAAAAGTAATCAATGTACCGGATTCCGCCTCTTCTTCCAGTGGCATTTCCGGATCGGTAAGGGATGAAAGCACGCGGGTTGGCACATGGTAACTGCCTGCCAGTTCAACAGAGCGGGTCTGGAGCACCTTGGATCCCAGGGAAGCCATCTCAAGCATTTCCTCAAAAGTGATTTTCTTGAGCCTCCTGGCGTCAGAGACCACACGTGGATCGGTTGTATAGACACCGTCAACATCGGTATAAATCAGGCATTCATCCGCCTTCAATGATGCCGCGATGGCAACAGCGGATGTATCGGAACCACCACGGCCCAGGGTGGTGATCTCATTCAGGTCATTGACCCCCTGGAAACCCGCAACAATGACAATCTTGCCCCGGTCGAGGTTTTCACGGATTTTCCTGTCATCGATCGAATGGATGCGTGCCTTGGTATGCGCGGTATCCGTCACGACCGGAACCTGCCAGCCCGTAAAAGAAACCGCCTGTTTCCCAAGCTGCTGGAGCGCCAAAGACAGCAGGCCGATGGAAACCTGTTCCCCTGTCGAGGAAATCATATCCAGTTCGCGCTGGTCGGGTTCAGGCATGATTTCACGTGCCAGTCCGATCAACCGGTTCGTCTCACCAGCCATCGCCGATGGCACCACAACGACCTGATAACCCGCATCGTGCCATTTGGCAACACGCCGTGCCACATTCTTGATGCGGTCGATGGAACCCATCGATGTACCGCCATATTTATGAACGACTAAAGCCATAGGATTTCAATCTTCTGAAGTTAAAGGTTCAATTCTTAACTCTACATTCTCAATTCAGAAAATTTTAAGAATTAAGGAAAATCAGCGACTTACATAAAAATATCTGCCCAAAAATTAAGCACAAAAAATTTTCATATACACCTTTTTATACACTTTTTTCTGTGCTAAGCAGATATTTCCTGATTCTTGCTGATACATCTTTGTGATTGTACCAGCACAGAAGAAAACGGCAACCGAGAGGAGACATGAGATGCCTAACAAGCACTGCCAGACAATTGAAAGGACATATGACATCAGAACCATGCCAGACGCCCTGTTATCCTTATTGAATCAACTGGATGAAAACAAGATTGATACAGCAACCTTCATAAGCGGAGTAAGGGCATTCCATCAGGACTTGCATCTTTACTTTCTAATGGCTGACTCTGTGGACTTCCCGATATTCAAGACCGTTGCAATGCCGTCTTGTCATTCAGGTCAAAAATAGGAAACGAAATATCCCATCTTACAATAGGGCAAATTTGCCCACTCGGGAAAATGAACCTGTCTGAAAAGGCGAAGGAAAACCAGCTTCGAGGGGCGTCAAACCTTAAAAAAGGCACTGAATCCCCGGTCTGTCAAAATTTTGACACACCGGGAATCGGTCGGGTAAATGACATCATTGCCAAAAAAGTCAATATCGATTTCCGGTATGCGCTACGATGTAGCAATGATGGTTATTGTTTGCCGTCTGCTTCTATAAAATGAACGTTGATTACAGGCGGCTGTATGGGTGTTTCATCCTTCCCGGTCATCTCAATGGTGCTGACTGGCTTGCCACATACTGTATCACGGATTTCGGCAAAAGCCCTGACATTGCCGTCTAATGCTGATTTGAACAGGGTAGCCGCCAATCTTTCTGCCCCGGTCAATCCCTCGGAATCTTTGCCGTCCAGAATCGCCATCAGGCATTCCCTCAGGTCTTTCTTCCTGCGCCTCGCTTCGCCTGACGCAATGCCCCCGGCTCTGCCTTTTTTTCTTGCTTCGCTCTCGGTTCGAACAGGTGTAAGGTTGTTGTCATTCATTTTCATTCCTTGTAGTTATCTTTGCATATAGCCTAAAATAAATGCGTCAACGGCAACGGAATCAGCCCCGGCTGTTTCTGCAAAATGCCTGATTTCTTCCAGCAGTATCCTTGCCCGTTTCAGCTTGAAAGAGACAAGCCCGGATACCTTGCCCCATGCGTCTGCACTTATGACCGCCCGCAGTTTTTCCAGTTCATCAGACTTGCTTAGTTTTCCGTCATGGCTTGATTCATAGCCCGCCCGGTACGCTTCTGCATTCCCGTCCATACCAAAATCAAAGCCAGCAACCAAAGCCCTAGCCGTTTGCTCCTCAATGCCATCAGCAACAGCCGTTGCAACAGCCTTTTCTGTTGTAAGTTCCATGATTCAAGTCTTTCAAAAAAAGCCCGCCTGCAATTTGCAAGACAAAAACCCAATAAAAAAAACAATAGACATATGGCATAGTCTATAAACTCCTACAGAAACTGTAGTTAGAAATATCCCAAAACTGTTATAAATCACGGGTTTTAACTACAGAAACTGTAGTTAGAAAAATTTGTAACTACAGAAACTGTAGGAGTTACGAGCTACAGAAACTGTAGCCGTTTAAAAATTTTTCCCGTTAGAAAATCAAGGGGGCTTGTAGTATCCGACTTCTGGAAAATCATTCGGATTCCAATCTATGGGCAAATCTGGATTGATGATTGCATACCTGTTTGCTAGATGCTGTTTCTTTGCTCCTACGGCAATCAGTCGGATAAATCCCTTATCCCGCAATTCTTTCAAGCCCTTGGAAAGAGACAATTCACTGCCCACAATTCCAAGTTCATGTAACACGGAAAACGGGGCTATCAATTTTCCGTTTTTGCCAAATCTGTATGACATCAACAAATATTCATACAATTTTCTGGAAGTAGGAGTTAATCCCCAGAAAGCCGGGGCTTTTTGCAAGTCTCTAGCTAGCGGTGACCAAGGGAAGTTGTATATCCCTTTCTTTCTCCGCCTTGCTTCTGTGGAATCAATGCCCACTTCACACTCCCTGCTTCAAGAGCTTGTACCGCTTCCATCTTGCCGGGTTTTTGTACCGGTTTTCGCCTTCTACCCATTCATCATAGAAAAGCCAGCCCCTCTGTCGTAACTCGCTCATCAAGGTACGGAATCGACTGCAACCATGTTTTTGATGGGCTTCCCAATCAGTCAGCCATTCCCCTCGCTGATACGCCTGAATTACAGCCTCATCAGCAGTCCCTGCTATGGTTTTTCTGGTAGAATTGGAATCGGTATCTTTTGCCCTTGCTTGCCCGGAAACGACAGCAGGGGCGTTTTCTTTTGTGGCAAGGATGCCGTCATTATGTTTATCCATGACAGCCCCCCTTATGCCGTGACAGCCTGACGGCTTGCGTCCATCTTTGCCAGATAGTCATCAATGTCTGATTCAAGCCATCTGGACATCCGATAGCCCAGCTTCATAGGTTTTGCAAAATTGCCTGCCTTGATTTCTCGGTACAGTTTGGACTTTGAGAATCTGCAACGGGATACGATTTCATCTACATCAACCGCCCGCCCGTGCCTGCGGGTTTCCCGGTTTTCGTAATCAGGTTGGAATTTAATGATATCAGTCATGCTTTATCCTTTAAAAAAAGTTCAAAGAATCCCACATCATTGCAATGTGGTTATGGCTGAATTTTGATTTGTCGGATAAAGGTAAAAGATTAGGTAATTTAAGTTACGGTAAATTACTTTTTTTTAATTCTAAATCTGAATCATTAAAATAGCCCATGATGTCCCTGCAAGTTTTCTCGCTTACCGAGTATTTGAAAAGTGTCTGTGTCTTTTCCGTAACTTCTGTTGCCGTTGGTTTTGTCTTTCCCGTTGCCTTGTATGCTTCCCATACTTTTACAACATTTACAATTCTTGCGGTATCAGAACGTGGTTTTCTGGGTTTAGGCTGTCCATAACCACCCTGCCCTCCAGAACCAGCAGGCTTACCCGCATCTTCTGCGGTTGATTCTTCGCCATTCAGCAGGTC
>CALGGD010000152.1 GCA_937916185.1 uncultured Oxalobacter sp.
TGACAGAGGCACAGAAGAAACCCGTCTGAACAGTCAGAAAGTCAGTTCGCCCTTATGGTTGATGCAATGGATTTTAATCGGCTGCCCGCGCGAAGCACCCTGACGGTATTCATCCAGGATATCCGCCAGCGAAATACTGTCCAATTCGTTCTGGATGCGGTTCGAAATCGTTTTCCAGACAGACTGCGTTTCACAGACAGACTGCCTCGGGCAGTTGTTCGACTTGTTGCCGAAACAGACAACAAACCGGACACCGCTGTCAAACAGCTCAATCATCTTGCCCAGGCTGATGTCTTCGATACTGCGGAGCAGCCGGATACCGCCATTCGCCCCGATGATGGCATCCGTGATGCCATGCCGCTTCAGTTCAGCATGGACATTCTCAATCACCTTGACGCTGACATTGATACGTTCAGCCAGCACCGTGATCGAAAGTGGGGCTTTCACCTGATGCAACTCGTAAATCAGACGGATTGCATAGCGGGTATTGGTAGAAAGAATCATTGATATGCAGTGTTATAATCCGGCTCTTCCATGTATTGTACACGGAATCGCAGCCTTGATTTTTGAAGGATGATTGATGGGTATCCAAGACTATTTCAAGAGGATGAAAGGCGGTCCACGCACACTGGCACGCCCCCCTGTCTCAGAACTGTGCTTTGCCTGGATAGGCGGTTTCCTCGGCATCTTCGGGGTCTGGTGGCTCAACCATTTCATGGGTATCCAAGGCAATGAGAACCTCTACCTCATCGGTTCCTTCGGGGCATCCGCCGTGCTCATCTATGGTGTGCCGGGCGGTCCCCTCTCCCAGCCCCGCAACGTCATCGGCGGTCATCTCATCTCCGCCATCGTCGGGGTCGGTTCCTACATGCTCTTCCCTGACAACATCCCATTGGCAAGCGCCGTTGCCGTAGCAACCGCCATTGCCGCCATGATGGCGACCATGACCACCCATCCACCTGGTGGCGCAACCGCCCTGATTGCCGTCATCAGCGGTGATTCCGTCCATGACCTCGGCTTCATGTATGCCCTTTCACCCGTACTGGTCGGTGCCATCATCATGACCGCTGTCGCTGTCATCGTGAACAACTTCTCATCCAATCCAGCCCGGCATTACCCCAAATACTGGATCTGACAGACATCAGGAAAGTTGTGGAAAACTGCAACTGCCCAATACATCTTGTTGCAGAACAACCGAAACAGTTGTTAGAGACTTGATTTACCCTTTAAAAGGGATAAAATTATTTTTATCCGCTACAAAGGTTAAATCATGAAAATCACAACACCGAAAGCATTGGCGACCGCACTGAAAGATTACCGCAGACGGAACAGCCGGACACAGCAGCAAGTCGCAGACCTGGTCGGTATCAAACAATCTACAGTATCAGCCTTTGAATCTGCGCCAGACAAGGCGAAAATCGAAACACTTTTCAAGATTCTTGCCGCACTTGGCCTAGAACTGCATTTATCAGAAAGGCTGGCTCCCAAAACCTCATCTGGATGGCAGGAAGAATGGTGAAAGAAAACCTGTCTATTGCTATGAACGGGTTGGCTGTCGGCAACCTTTACCGGCACGCAGATGGTGCCATGTCCTTTGCATATGCCCAGTCATGGCTTGACAGACCTCAAAGCCGACCTGTCTCCTTGTCCATGCCACTGCGTTCACAGCCCTATGAAGGTATCGTTGTCTATAATTTCTTCGAGAACCTGTTGCCGGATTCCCAAGAAATCATTTCACGCATCCAGGCACGTTTCCAGGTGGCATCAAGTCATCCGTTTGACCTGCTTTCCGCTGTTGGCAGGGACTGTATAGGAGCCATCCAGATTTATCCATTCCAAGAGTCCCCTCCTCCTGTAAACCAGGTGACAGCGGAACCACTGGATGAAAGCAGTATTGCCGCCATCCTCCGCAGTTACAGTCTGTCTCCATTGGGCATGGATGAAACATCTGACTTCCGTATCTCTCTGGCTGGTGCGCAGGAAAAAACCGCATTGCTATGGCATGAAGGAACATGGAAACGTCCAACAGGCAGTACACCGACCAGCCACATCCTGAAACTTCCCATAGGAAGGATCGCATACAGCAATATCGACCTGTCAGAAAGCTGTGAGAATGAATGGCTCTGCCTGAAATTGGCGAAAGCCTTTGGATTTCCGGTATCAGCAGCAGAACTGATGGATTTTGACGGACAGAAAGTGCTGGTTGTTGAACGGTTCGACCGCAGATGGTCTTCTGACAGGAAATGGCTGATGCGCCTGCCACAGGAAGACATGTGCCAGGCATTGGGT
>CALGGD010000153.1 GCA_937916185.1 uncultured Oxalobacter sp.
AACCGGTGTGAAAGTAGGTCACTGTCAGGCAACCCATATGGAAGCCCCGCATCACCACGATGCGGGGCTTTTGCTTTTTGCAGACCGGGATTTCCCTTGCCACCAAGAAAAAATCCCCTGTTTCTGATCAGTCAGGAACAGGGGATAAAAATAATATGAGATGGAAGAGAATGTAAATTGGGAAAATAAAAATCCACTGAAGGTCAGCGGATTTTATTCTGGTAGGTGGTGGGAGGCTCGAACTCCCGACCAACGGATTAAAAGTCCGCTGCTCTACCAACTGAGCTAACCACCCGAAAGTCTTAAATTATATAAGAAATTTTTTAATCCGTCAATAAGTTGGTAGAATAATGTATCTTTTCTCCAAAAAGATAGAATCGTCTTGCAGGCAAAAGGTCATCAAAACTGGTAGGACACCTGTTTTCAACAAGAATTATCATCCACTATGATTGTTTTGGGCATTGAATCATCCTGTGATGAAACGGGCATCGCATTGTATGACACGGGAAGAGGGCTGCTTTCCCATGCACTCTATTCACAGATAGCATTGCATGCCGAATATGGTGGCGTGGTGCCTGAGCTGGCTTCCCGCGATCATATCCGCCGTATTGTCCCATTACTGGAAGAAGCTTTCGGAAAAGCATCCCTGAAACCAGCAGAGATTGATGCAGTTGCCTATACCCAGGGACCTGGATTGGCTGGGGCGTTGCTTGTTGGAAGTTCGGTTGCTGCCGGTCTTGGCTTTGCCCTGGGCAAACCATTGATCGGCGTCCATCATCTTGAAGGACACCTGCTGTCTCCTTTGCTGGCAAAGCAGCCACCAGAGTTCCCTTTTGTGGCATTGCTGGTTTCTGGCGGACATACCCAACTGATGAAAGTCAGCGGTGTCGGACGGTATGAACTGCTGGGGGAAACGTTGGATGATGCGGCTGGTGAGGCATTTGACAAGTCTGCAAAACTCCTGGGACTGCCTTATCCGGGAGGTCCTGAAATTTCGAAACTGGCAGAACAAGGCGTTCCAGATGTTTTCCAGTTTCCCCGTCCCATGCTGCATTCCAAAGATTTGAATTTCAGTTTTTCAGGGCTGAAAACCGCTGTGCTGACCACGGTCAACAGGCAGACACAACCTCTGTCAGGGGGTGTCCGTGCAGATATTGCCAGAGGGTTTGTGGATGCGATTGTTGACGTGCTGGTGGCAAAATGCGCAAAAGCATTGCGGCAGACCAGGCTGCGTCAGTTGGTCGTGGCAGGGGGGGTTGGGGCAAACAGGCAGCTGCGGACTGCTTTGGGCAAGATGGCTTCCAGACGCCGTTGCAGGGTGTTCTATCCAGAGATTGAGTTCTGCACGGATAACGGCGCCATGATTGCCTTTGCTGGTGCGATGCGTATCAAGGAAAATCCAGACTGTATGCGTCATACATATGGTTTTACGGTGCGTCCACGTTGGTCGATGGAAGAACTGGCGGCAGCTTGATTGGGATCAGTCCGTTTTTTCCTGTCTGTCCTGCACGGAGGCAAGCCGGGCACCATGCCTTGCAATCATCAGTTCTTCATACGTTGGCAGAATCCAGACCGAAACACGGCTGCTGTCCGTGCT
Source organism: uncultured Oxalobacter sp. (assembly GCA_937916185.1). Taxonomy (GTDB): domain Bacteria; phylum Pseudomonadota; class Gammaproteobacteria; order Burkholderiales; family Burkholderiaceae_D; genus Oxalobacter. The sequence goes on from CALGGD010000153.1 coordinate 1,598, forward strand.
GATTTTCAGTTCGCCCAAACGGTTTGCCCGTTCGTCCAGCTCGATGCCAAGCCAGTCCAGCTGCCGGCAGACGGCTTTCCGGATTTCAGGGGAACGCTCACCGATTCCTGCTGTGAATACAAAAGTATCCAATCCGCCACATGCGGCGGCAAGGGACCCTGCCTCACGTACGACACGATAGACAAACAGGTCCAATGCTTCCTTGGCAGAGGCTTCCGTGCTTGCCATCAGGTCGCGGACATCGTTGCTGATGCCTGACACGCCCAACAGTCCGGAATCTTGGTACAGCAGTGTTTCCAGTTCTTTTGCCCCCATTTTTTCATGCTGTATCAGGTAAAGGATGACGCCTGGGTCAAGTTGCCCACATCGGGTACCCATCACCAGCCCATCCAATGCGGAGAATCCCATGGTGGTTGCCACACTTTTACCATTCACCATGCCACACATACTGGCACCGCTGCCTAGGTGCGCGATGATGGTCTTTCCCATGGCGGCATGACGGTCGATGTATTTCAGTTCTTCACTGACATATTCAAATGACAGGCCATGGAAACCATAATGGATCAATCCCTTCTCAGAAAGGGGTCTGGGCAACCCGTACAGGCGTGAGATGGGTGGGTTCGTCTTATGGAAGGAAGTATCGAAACAAACAACCTGGCATAGCCCGGGGTAACGTTCAATGATGGCATCGATGACCTGTAAGATACGGGGCTGGTGCAGGGGGGCAAGCGGAATCAAAGTCCGCATTTGTGCAAGCACGCTGGGGGTGACAATGACGGGTTCATCGTACAGCGTGCCGCCATGCAGCATACGGTGGCCGACGGCACTCAGATGGTTGGGAGCGAGGAAACGCTCAATCCATTCAATCAGGAATGACAGCAGGGTATCCAGTTGGGCAGGATAATCCCAGCGGTATTCATCCATGCGGTACTGGTCGCTGTCATAGGCGGTGAAAGAGGGGGATTGGCTGCCGATTCCCTCAATCCCCCCACTTGTCTGCCGTTCCAGACGGCCATCACGGGTCTCTGCGAATAGCGAATACTTCAGGCTGGAGGAACCTGCATTGAGGACAGCAAAGAAACGCTGGTCAGAAAAGGTATCGGCGGTTTTCATCAAAAGGTTTCCCTTGGGGCTTGTTGGGGCGGAAGCCTGTGACACATCATCCATCAGATAACCATATGATAACAGCCATCCTGAAGCATACGTATTGTTTTCCGGTAGTGCCTGCCTATGGACAGCGGGCTTGAACAGAAGTGTTTTGGCTGAGGGTTTCCAATGACACAGGATTTTAAGGCAGGGCGTGGTATCCTTGCATTGTTTGATGAAATCAAACTATTGTTTTAATGCGAATTCGGCTATAATCATCTGATTTTTCCGTTTAAACATTTTTTGGAAGACTTATGGTCGTTATTCGTTTAGCTCGTGGTGGCGCCAAGAAGCGTCCTTTTTACCAGATTGTTGCAACTGATTCCCGTAACCGCCGTGATGGTCGTTTCATTGAACGTCTGGGTTATTACAATCCATTTGCAACTGAAAATGAACAGCGTGTTGTGGTTGCAGCTGACCGTCTGGCTTACTGGCAGAGTGTCGGTGCAAAACTGTCTGATACTGTGGCACGCCTGGTTGCCAAACAGTAACCATCAGGCATAGCCGTCAGGAAATTGGAAACACACCGCCCGCAGATTCCCGGAGACCTCGTTGAGGTCGGGTATGTCAGTGGTGCATACGGCATCCGTGGATGGATAAGGATAAGACCTTATTCTGCGGATGCCGAAGCTTTACTGACAGCCGTTAATTGGTGGCTTGACAAGCCGGTTTACCATGAGGTCACAGCTGTCCACGCCAGATGGCAGGG
>CALGGD010000154.1 GCA_937916185.1 uncultured Oxalobacter sp.
GCTCTTCCGATCTGTCCTTGAAGCTGCCGTCGTTCTTGGATACTTCGTACTCAACAGTCAGATAAGGGACCCAGTCGCCCTTGCCGTAGCCGAAGCCGTTCTCCAAAGCGGAAACGTCCAGCTCAAGGTGGCAGTCATAGTCCTCCGCCTTGTAGCCGCCGGTCATATCCACGGGCTGGAAATAAACCGCGTTCAGGTTCAGGAATTCCTTCTCAACGCCGGAGAAGATCTCAACCTCTGTAAATCCGAGATCTTCGCCGCCATCATCAGCCTCTTCCTCTACTGTTGCATCTTCTTCAGCAGTATTGCTGTCAGCACCGGCATCATTGCCATCGGCATCCGACTGGGCATCAGGGTTCCCGGCTTCCATCCCGCCGTCATCCCATGCAGAACCGTCATTGCGGGTTGAGTCCTTCAGCAGTTCTGCTATACTGAGGGTGTGCCCGGTGGTTGGTTGAGCTGACTTGTCTTTATGGGGAGTCGGTATGGTTCCCAGCCGGGCACCTTCTATTTCAACCGCCTCAACCGTGTGCAGGTTTGTCCTGGCGTTGTTCTGCGGGTTCCGTGCATCTCCTACCCGATCCAATACCGTGATTTTTGCGCGGTAAACCTTTCCATCAATCATGACAGGTGCATACAGCCGATGGACAGCCTGGACATTTCCCCGGTCTTCGGTGTCCTTATGGGATTCTGCCAATACCGCATGTTTGACAAGGCTTTCCAGTCCGGCAACCGCCTTGACATCTTCTATGCCTGACTTGAAATCTTTAGCCAGTTTCTTCCGGTCTTCCTTGCTGATGACCAGATTCCACCCAGTATCATCATTTATCAATGCGCCTTTCTGCTGAATGGCAGCCACTGCTTTTTCAGCATTGTTTTTGATTTCATTGAAATCTGTGCCAAGTTCAGAGCCGGTCAGTTCCGTTACAGCAATATCCGGCAAGTCAAAAAGCCCCTCGCGCTGACCAAACCGCCAGTCATGCCCCTGAGTGGTTTCCCCCTCGACAACCGGCACAAACGAACCGTCAGTCCGCTCCGGCGGATTCGCCCTGCGCTGGCGG
>CALGGD010000155.1 GCA_937916185.1 uncultured Oxalobacter sp.
AACCGGGTTTGAACGTCACAACAGTTTTCATGCCGCTGTTGCCGGAACCTGGAGCTGGTTTCTCCGTTTCTTTCTTCGGACGGTAGATGACCAGGAGCTTGCCGATATGCTGTATCGGTGCCGCATCAAGCTCTGAACAGATCTGCTGCAGGATTTCGATGCGGTTCATGCGGTCATCACCGAAGACACGGATTTTGATAAGGCCATGTGCATTGAGGTTGACATCAATCTCCTTGAGGACAGCATCAGTCAGTCCTGCATCGCCGATCATCACGACAGGGTTCAGGTTATGGGCTTGGGCTTTCAGGGCACTGCGTTGGGATGATGTCAGTTTCAGCATGGTTTTCCTTACAAATCCAAAAACTGTATTTTACGCTTTTACGCAATATGTCCAAAAATAAATTCAATAAAAGCTGGATGAAAAAGCATCTTGAGGATCCTTTTGTCAAGCTGGCGCAGAAAGAAGGGTACCGGGCCCGGGCAGCCTACAAACTTAAAGAAATCGATGAAGATGCCAATCTGGTCAGACCGGGCCAGGTGATTGTCGATCTGGGCTGCGCACCTGGCAGCTGGTCCCAGTATGTCGGCAGGAAGCTGAAAGTCCCGGGAAGTGACCAACTCAATGGTACCGTGATTGGACTGGATCTGTTGCCGATGGAACCGGTTCCCGGTGTGCATTTTTTCCAGGGGGACTTCCGGGAAGATGACACCTTGGCGAAACTGGAAAGCCTGTTGCAGGGACGTGGGGTCGATCTTGTCCTGTCGGATATGGCACCGAACCTGACTGGCGTTGCGGTGACTGATGCCGCAAGGGTGGAATACCTGATGGAACTGGCATTGGACTTCGCGCGGAAACATCTGAAACCCTCTGGTTCGCTGTTGGTGAAATGTTTTTATGGCAGCACCTACAACGGCATTCTCGCCGGGTTCCGTGAAACTTTCCAATCCGTGACCGTGAAGAAACCCAAAGCCAGCCGGGATTATTCCGCAGAGGTTTTCCTGCTGGGACAGCGTTTGAGAGACCCTGCTTGAGGACAGTAGATTGAAGGGGACATCAGGAAAAGGCAGGAACAGGGAGCATATATGGGCTGGACTGTTCCCTTCGATGGAATATCAATATGATAGGATGGATGGCATAGGTCTTAAAATGATTGTAAAATATTTATTCTGTCTGAGACTGACGTACCAGCGTCCAAGGAGTTTTTGTGAATAATATGTTTGTGAGGGTAGGCATCTGGACTGCCATCATTATTGTTCTTCTGACGACATTCAAGCACTTTACTGACCGGAGCAATTCGGACAGCATTGAACCCATCAACTATTCACAGTTCCTTGATGGTGTGAAATCGAAACGCATCAAGGAAGTCGTCATTGAAGACAGGACAATCACCGCAACAACATCCGATGGGAAACACGTCCGGACAGGTGTGACCTATCTTGACCGTGGGTTGGTCGGCGACCTGGTTGACAATGGCGTTGAATTTGACGTCAAGCCACCAGAAGAACCTTCCTTCTGGTCCCAGATCCTGATTTCATGGTTCCCGATGATCCTGCTGGTCGGTGTCTGGATATTCTTCATGCGCCAGATGCAGGGCGGCAAGGGCGGCGCTTTCAGCTTCGGCAAGATGACGCCAATCGTCATCGGTAAGTCTGCCGGTACGCATTGCCGTACTGTCGATAAGCGCTTCGCTTCCGAGCATACGTGAAACAAGTTGTTCAGAGCTCATTTCCAGCGAGAATATGGCAACTGCTTTTCCGGTGGATTTTGCAACGTTTGTTGCAATATTCATACAAAAACTGGTTTTGCCCATGCCGGGACGTCCGCCGACAACAACAAGATCGCCTTTGCCCAT
>CALGGD010000156.1 GCA_937916185.1 uncultured Oxalobacter sp.
ATGGGCGTGATACTCGAGGCCCCTGCCGAAATAACGACTCTTGACCACTATCGTCCTTTCTGGGAGGGACTCTTTCTCACGCGTTTTAGTATATAAAGAAGAAGAAGAAGAAGCAAGCACTCGTGCGTGGTGACTGCCAAGTTACCACATAGTGGTAAAAAAATATTGCCTCCCACCCAAATTGACCCAAAAAATCAAAACCCAGAAAGGACAAAAGGGGCAAAACGTAATTTTGGAGTGATGAAAAAAGACCACTACTCACCGGGTTTGGCTTTCGTGGTCTGTCGCTCTATTCGTATCTGTTTTTTTCGATTATTTTGGCGTAATATTCGGCGCCTCTAGTATTACTGTCCTTCGGCTTCTTTGGCTCGTATCTCACGAGGCAGATGTAGTCGATGACCCTCTTAATCAATTCGAGGGCAAGCCCGCTGTAGGCCTGCTCGCTTAGGTACTGGCACCCCGGGACTTTGTCGATTAGTTCCTGCTTTGAGTAGCCAAGGACGACGATGCATTTAAGAATCTCGTATTCTTCCTTGGACAACGCCCTTTTGGCGTACTCTTCGAAATTGGTGCCTTCGAATTGGCTGAGCTTAAATTCTTCTGTTTTGTAAATCGGTTCCTTCGTCATATCGATGCCCAATTCCAGGCAACGGGCATAGATGGTCGGGAAATGGGACTTCAGGAACTCAGTGTCTTGGTGGCTGATATCCAGATGGACATAATCAAGCCCCCGTTTTTTCATCTCAAAGTCGATTGAACGGGCAACGATATCACGGGGAGCCAGTTCCGCCCGGTCATCATGTTCCGGCATGAACCGTTTTCCGGCATCCGCTCCCGCATCAGGTGGCAGTTTCAGCAAGCCGCCTTCACCACGCACCGATTCTGAAATCAGGAATGATTTGGCATAGGGATGATAGAGGCACGTTGGATGGAACTGGACAAATTCCATATTGGAGACCCGGCAGCCGGCACGCCATGCCATTGCCACACCATCACCGGTTGAGGTATCTGGATTGGTCGTATAGAGATAGACCTTCCCAGCGCCACCAGTTGCCAGTACGGTATGGCGGGCGGCAAACGTTTTGACAACGCCATTTGCCACATCTAAAACATAAATGCCATGGCATTGGTTGGGTTTGCCATTGTTGCCCAGTTTCTCAGAAGTAATCAGGTCAACCGCACAATGGTTCTCGAAAAGCTGGATGTTTGGATGGCTGCGGATGACTTTTTCAAGCGTTTCCTGAACCACATGCCCGGTGGCATCCGCCGCATGGAAAATCCGCCGTTGGCTGTGCCCTCCCTCACGGGTCAGGTGATAGTCACTGTTGTCAGAAGAATCCCGGGAAAAGGGCACCCCTTGGCTGATCAGCCAATCGATTGCCTCGCCGCCATGCTCGACGATGAACTGCGTTGCCGCTTCATCGCAGAGTCCCGCGCCTGCTGTCAGCGTATCCTCGAAATGCTTGCTGGTGCTGTCCAGGACGGGATTCAGCACCGCCGCGATGCCGCCCTGCGCGAGATTGCTGGAACTTTCCCAGAAAGTCCGTTTGCAGATGACAGCGATTTTGAATGACAGAGGGAGGCGAAGTGCGACAGAAAGACCGGCAAGGCCACTGCCGACAATGACAACATCATATTTCATGGCATTTCCTGAAAAAGGTTTTGTTTTAGTGATAGGGAGAACTATATGCCATCTTGGCTGTCACGTCATGTCCTGAATGGAAAATGATGGCAATACTGGAGAATATCTGGCAATTCCGTTGAACGGGCGTGACACCGTCATCGGCATCAGGTGACAGAAAACCACCCCCAGAAAGGCTTCTGAAAAAGAAAAGGGGAAAAGATGCCTGTGTGGAACAGATGCTGAAACGGAGGCAACGGCATTCTTCCAGGGAAGAATGCCGTCAGATTATCAATCAGAACGGTTCGACGGTCGGTTCCAGGGAATGGGCATAAAAATCATCAAACCGTGTATGGATGCAGTCGCCGAAATTCGCTGTGTAATTGCGTCTCTTCCGGAAAACCTTGTTGATGAATTGATGCTTGTAGATGATCCAGCCTTTGGTCCTCTTCAGGATGGTGATCTTGTTGGTTTCAAGCCCCCCACAGCCACCAAAAACGATTTCACCACTGTAAACCTTGTTTGCGTTGAAGCGGTTTGCCATTCTCAATTCCTCCCATCCTATTGACACAAAAAAAGACAGGATAGTATAACCTTAATAGTCCGTCTGATGCCATAACCATGCAGATGGTTTTTTGCCAGGAAACATTTCCAATACACCTATCCAGTGACCATCATGTTGACCAAACTGACCCAGAAAATCGACCAAGCCATTGCTGACAATCTTGAAAACCAGATGACAAGCGGCATCGTGGTCCTTGTATATCGGAATGGTGAAAAGGTTTATGCCAAAGCGGCTGGTATGGCGGATATTGAATCAGGCATCCCGATGCGGGAAAACACCCTGTTCCGTTTTGCTTCCATCAGCAAAGCCTTCACCAGCTTGGCAGTGGCTGCCCTCATCGGACAGGGGAAAATCAACTTGGATGACCCCATCACAAAATGGCTGCCGGATTTCAAACCGGCATTGACGGATGGCACCGTCCCGGTCATCACCATCCGACATCTGCTGAGTCATATGGCAGGGCTCGATTACCGCTGGGCACAGAAAGAAGACGGTCCATATGCCACTGCAGGTGTCACCGATGGGCTGGACATCACCGGCATCAGCCTTGAAGAGAACATCCGACGCATCGCTTCAGCACCTTTGGCATTTGCCCCGGGTAGCAGCTGGCTCTATTCGCTGGCTCCCGATGTCTTGGGAGCCGTCATCGCCAAAGCCCATGGCACCGACTTCCCGTCCGCCATGCAATCGCTGCTGTTGGAACCACTGGGCATCAGGGATACTGCATTCAGCGTGCCAGCCAACCAGAAAAGCCGGGTGGCAGCCGCTTATTATTTGGATGCTGATAAAAAACTGACCCGGATGGCTGATGACCAGTTTCTCACCTCACCGGATGACCGGTATTTCCATTTCTCACCGGAACGGGTGTTCAATGCAGACGAGTATCCATCAGGCGGTGTCGGTCTGGTCGGTACCGCATCTGACCTGATGCGGATTGTCGAGGTCATCCGCACAGGCAGGGCACCTTTCATCCCACAGAAGCTGATCCTCCAGATGTCTGAAAACTGCCTCAAGGGCATCGAAGCCCGACCAGGCTTGGGGTTTGGACTGGGATGGGGCATTCTTATCAATCCGGTGCGTGCCGAGAATACTCCACAGACACCCGGCACCCGCATGTGGGGCGGTGTCTATGGCTCCAAATGGTTCACCGACCCGGCGAAAAACCTGTCTGTCGTCAGTATGACGACCACCGCACTGGATGAGGTCGTCTCAGTTGCCATCCGGAATGCCATTTATGAAGCACAGGGATAACAAGCTATCCATATGGGATAGCCTGTTGGTTTGCGGTGTTGTCTATCCAGAGTGTTATTTAATCACAGGGAAAGCTGCCTTGAGATGGGCGGTATAGCGCTCAACATCCTTGGCAGTTTCGGGGGCTTTCACGACATCGTTGCACATGAAGGTTGGCAGGGGAGACATGCCTATGAACTGGTTGGCTTTGTGGAAGGGGAAGAGTACGCCATCAATGCCTTTTCCTTCAAAGAACTGTTCGGGGTCGGTGAATGCCTGCAAAGGGGCATTCCAGGTCATCGAGAACATATACCGCTTGCCTTGGCAGAGACCGCCTGAGCCATATTTCCTTGCACGGTCGGAACGGGTGCGCCCATCATTCTGGTAAATTTTCCCATGTCCTGCGGTGAAGACATCATCAAGGTATTTTTTCATAATCCAGGGGGCTTCCATCCACCATGCCGGCATCTGATAGATGACCGCATCTGCCCATATGATTTTTTCAACTTCTTCAGTGACAGTGTAACCGTCATCAATCCGGGTGGTTTTAACGGTGTATCCCAGTCCTTCCAATGTTTGTTTTGCAACATCTGTCAGGTAGTCGTTCAGTTTGCCTTTCGATCCACCCAGTGCTTTTGATGCATTGAGAATCAGTACCTTGTTCATAATTATCCTTTTTCTCTATTTTGTTGAGGAACGCTTCCGAAAGATTGAAACAGTAGCCATTGCTTGGACCTCGTCAATCGGATTCTATTCTATCTGGAAAATCTTCCGATGTTGTATAGGAAATTCCTATAATGATATAAGACATAAAGTATAGGTTATAATATTATGTTTAATTTGAATATTTAAGTGTTTTGTAGAAAATGTATCTGACCTTGTTATATGCAAAGTTCTGCATAAAGTGTACAAAAAATGCCATGTAACATATCGTCTATTTAAAAAAGTCGTAACCGACTCAATATATGTAATAGAATAGATGTGGAATGATAGCCATTCACCGTGCCACTGGTTTCGACGCAACAGGAGGAAACAATGACAATGACACAGTCTGAAGATTTGGAAAAAAGTCTCTGTGAATGGTTCATCTTGTTTGCCCAGAAATCCAAAGAGACCAGCAAGATGGCTGGTCAGGCGCGTTTCTATCCCATCATCCTCAATTACAAGCATTCCCTGAGGAATGAGTTCATCAGGGACATGAAGCCGGCAGATTCCTCATTTTCAGAAGATTATTTCTTGGAGGTGGCTCAGAAGATGGTTGAATCCGCCCAAGCCCAGTTTGGTGAAGAAGAACCGACCATCAATCAGATTGCCTCCCTGTCTGCAATAGGTTGACCAAGGACATCATCTTGTAAAAGAACATGGTCTGCATGTGGAGCAGACCATGTTCAGATTTATCAAAGCAGCTGGTTTGCTGTTTCAAGGATTGTCTGCGTTTCCCTCCATGATTTCCTCAACGGTTTCGCTTACGGTTTTTTCAACTTTGTCTGGAATGGCGGTCTTGTTTTTGGCGATGATCTGCTTGACCTGCTGGTCGTTCTGCTCCCAACCGCCACCGAGTGCCAGGAAGATGGCAATCTGGTCATCCGCCAACTGGGCACTGGATGCCGCATAGGCGGCTTCAGCAATCACATAAGTCCTTTCTGCATCCAGCTTTGACAGGAAGTCGATACGGCCATGCTTGTATAGACGGCTGGTCTGGGAACTGGCTAAAGCGCTCTGGTCACGTGCCGCTTTCAGGGAAGCATTACGTTCGAGTTCACGGGCATAGGTCGTCAATGAGCTTTCGGTTTCACGCAGGGCATTCAGTACAGTGGCATCGAAGCGGGCATAGGCTGCCTGGGTGTCAGCTTCTGCTTCTTTGATGCGTGCCCTTGCGGTGCCGGTATCTGGGATGGTCCAAGAAATCAGTGGTCCGAATCCCCAGCGGTAAGTATTGGTTTCCCCGAAATCTGAAAGCCGGGAAGTGATGCCACCGGAAAGTCCCAGGTTGATGCTGGGATAGAGGTCTGCGGTTGCAACACCGATTTTGGCATTTGCAGCGGCCAGGTTACGTTCCGCCTGCCGTATATCAGGACGGCGACGGATCAGCTCCGCGCCATCACCGATGGGAATCGGCTGTTTCAGCTGGGGAATCCGGCTGCACTGGCCGACCGGGTCAACCAATGCGGTCGGGACTTCACCCGTCAGCACGGACAGCCTGTAGATTGCCAGGCGTTGCTGTGCCTGCAAGGGGGGGATGGTTGCATTCATCGATTCATACTGTGCGGCGACACGTGCGACTTCGATGACTGACGAACGTCCTGCCTGGGCAAGCTGTTGGGTTGTACGGTGGAAATCCTTCAACAGGGCGGCGGACCGCTGAGCGATCTTGACACGGTAGGCAGAGGAACAGGCATCGGCATAGGCTTTGGCGGTATCGGCTGCGACAGTGACCTGTACCAGGTCATAGGCAGCCTGCGCGGCATCGGCAGAGGCACTGGCAGATTCAATGCCACGGGTGATCTTGCCGAAAAGGTCAACCTGATAGGATATGTTGATACCGGCATCACCTGTCCATTTATCGGCGAAACGGGTCGGCACACCACTGGCAGCTGCGGATGAACGGCCGAATTTAGGCTGTGCGGACATGTCAACCTGTGGAATTCTGCCCATTTCAACTTCTTCCAATACGGCACGGGAACGGGCAAGGTTGGCCTGTGCGACACGCAGGTCGGTGTTTTCAGCCAGCGCTTTTTCAATGAGGCTGTTCAGCATCGGGTCATCATAGAGCCGCCACCAGTGGTCCGGCAGGGAATCCTGGGAAAAAGCCTTGTTCTGCCCAGAGGCAAACAGTTCTGCTGTATCAGCCTTGTTGACTACGGCGTCTTCCGGAATCTTATAGTCAGGTCCTACGGTGACACAGCCTGTCAAGGCAAGGCTGCCCAAGGCAACCAGCAGGGAAGCAATCAATCGGTTCTGTTGCATGGCTGGTTCCTTTATTTTGCCTGCTGCTTGTCAGACGATTCATCTGAAGGGATGACTTCCACCGTGACAGTCTGGCCGGAAATCAGCTTGACATCGTCTGGCAGGTTGTCGAAATCGACGCGGACAGGGATACGCTGGACCAGACGGACCCAGTTGAATGCCGGGTTGATGTTCTGCATCAACCTGCCACCGGTTGTCCTTTCACGGTCTTCAATACCACGGGAGATGCTGTTGACATGGCCTTCATAGACCTTGTCATCAGCCATCAGCTTGACTTTTGCCTTGTTGCCGACTTTGATGCCAGGCAGCTTGGTTTCTTCAAAATAGCCTTCGACATAGTAGGAATGCCGGTCAACAAGTGCCATGACAGCTTTGCTGGCGTTTACATAGGAGCCTTCACGCAGGTCAAGGTTGGTGACAATCCCGTCCACAGAGGCGACCACGCGGGTACGGTCAAGGTCAAGCTGAGCCTTGTCCCGGGCAACAATGGCCTGCATCAGCGTGGCACGGGCAGTATCGACTTTTGTCCGCCCCTGTTCGGTGACTTCGGTAGCAACCAGGTCTGACAGGGCTTCGTTACGCCTGGATTCCCGGATAGCCTGTTCCAAAGCGACTTTTGCAGAGGCTTCGGAGGCTTTTGCCTGACGCAATGCGAGGTCAAAACGGGAACGGTCGATTTCAAAGAGGACATCACCTGCATTGACAATCTGATTGTCCTTGACGTTGACCTTGGTGACCAGGCCAGAGACATCTGGTGCAATCTGGATGACATCTGCCTTGATACGGCCGTCACGTGTCCACGGGTCATTCTCATAATGGATCCAGAGCCGCCAGC
>CALGGD010000157.1 GCA_937916185.1 uncultured Oxalobacter sp.
CTCTTGATGGCACCAGTTTAAGTATATGCCTCATATCATACTTACATAGTTTGCATTCCGGTTTCACGGATGACAGCGACCTGTCGTGACAGGATGGCAGTCGGTACAAAGTGCATCCCGATCTGCCGCATCCGTTCCGCGAATCCCGGCATTTCACGGGTGGCGACAGCCATCGTCGCCTCAGGCGTGACATCCCGTCTGGCGGGGCCGGTTCCGCCTGTGGTTAGGATCAGGCAGCAGCGTTTTTCATCGGCCAGTTCACACAAGGTGGATTCAATGACCGTCTGGTCATCAGGAATCAGGCGGGTTTCCAGCAGGAAAGGTGAGGTCAATGCTGAGGAAAGCCATTCCTGGAGGGCGGGAATCCCTTTGTCCTGATAAGTGCCTTGGGAAGCCCTGTCAGAAATGGAAACCAGCCCGATGATGGCAGTTTTTTCTTGCAATGTTGGGTCAATGTACCGGCTCATTCCACTTGTTCCTCTGGTGTTTCAGGAGCGGACGAAGAAGTGGATACCTGCTGTTCGCTGACCAAAGCCTTGATCTGACGGTAGAGTTCCCGGAAAGCCTTTGGCGGCTTGTTCTCAGCCTGTTCTTTCTTCGCATTGCGGATGAGTGTACGGAGCTGCTGGCTGTCCGCTTGGGGAAAACGGGCAAGGAAATCTGTCAGGGCATTCGGGTTTTCCAGCAATTGTGCCCGCAGGCTTTCAACCGCATGCAGCAGAGCAGTATCCGACTTGGAATGGCCTTTCCAACTGTCCAACTGCTGCTTGATGGCTTCGACTTCGTTTTCCTGGAGTTTCCGCATCAGCTTCCCGATATATTGCAGTTGCCGGCGGTGTCCTTCGTGGTTTTTGATGCGTTGGCATTCCAGCACCGCCTTGCGCAGGTCTTCTGGAATCGGGGCTTTCTGGATACGTTCCACAGATTGTTCAACCAGTTGTCCGCCGAGTTTCTGCAGCGCAATCATGTCACGCTTGCGCTGGGACTTGGAGGGACCTCCATAGAATTCATCCGGATCAAAAGGTTTATCTTCTTCGACTTCCCATTTCCAGTTTGGCATAACCTGTCTTCCCGCAATCGTTGAATTGGCTTGAATAGCGGTATCATATCAGCCTTGGGCTTACCTTCAAAAAATAATCATGGATGATACGGATTTCATTTATTCCAATGACCGATTGAAACAGATTGCTGCTGATGTCCTACGGTTCGCGCGGGAAAAAGGGGCATCAGATGCCGTGGTTGGCGTCAGTGAAGGCAGTGGATTGTCGGTGTCTGTCAGGAAGGGCAATATCGATACCATCGAACGGAACCAGGACAAAAGCATCGGGGTGACGGGATTCCTTGGCAAAAAACGGGGCAATGCCACCACATCAGACTTTTCAGAACCCTCCCTGCGTCAAACAGTAGAGGCGGCTTACAATATCGCACGTTTTACTGCGGAAGATGAGGCGGCAGGTCTGCCTGAACCGGAACTGCTGGAACACCATCC
>CALGGD010000158.1 GCA_937916185.1 uncultured Oxalobacter sp.
GGTGGATCGAATGCCATCGGAAGCTTTTACCGATTTGTCTTCGATAAAGTGGTAAAAGCTTCCGATGGCATTCGATCCACCGCCCACACATGCGAGCACCGCATCCGGAAGCCTGCCTTCTTTTTCCATCATTTGTTCCCTGGTCTCCTTTGAGATGACCGACTGGAAATCCCGAACCATCTTCGGATACGGATGCGGTCCCGCCGCCGTCCCGATGATATAGAACGTGTTCTCGATATTGGCGACCCAGTCACGCATCGCCTCATTCAATGCATCCTTCAGGGTATTGGAACCGGCGGTGACTGAAATGACATTCGCGCCCAGCAGCTTCATGCGGTAAACATTCTGCGCCTGACGGGCGACATCCTCGCTGCCCATGAAAATATGGCATTCCATCCCGTAACGGGCGGCGATGGTCGCGGTTGCGACCCCATGCTGACCGGCACCGGTCTCAGCAATCACCCGGGTCTTGCCCATGCGTTTCGCCAGCAGCGCCTGACCGATCACATTGTTGATTTTATGCGCACCAGTATGGTTCAGGTCTTCACGCTTCAGGTAAATCTGAGCCCCGCCGAGCATGTCCGACCAGCGTTTTGCATGATAGATCGGGGAAGGACGGCCGGCATAATGCTTCAGCTCATACCGGAACTCCGCCAGGAAATTCGGGTCATCGCGGTAACGCAGGTATGCCTGCTTCAGTTCATCCAGCGCATGGATGATGGTTTCCGCCACAAACAGACCGCCATAAGGACCGAAGTGACCGTGTTCGTCAGGCTGGTCATAGCCTTCAACTTTATAGAATGGACGTGTATCTTTTTCTTCCATCAGAGACTCTCTTTTCTCATTGGACGGCAGGCAGGTCAACTGCCTGCTGGACATTTGATCTGAAGGGAAATCCTGGAACCTTACAACCCCACCCGGCTGGCATCCCCCTGCCGGACAGCCTCAATGAACGCACGGATTTTCCCTGCATCCTTGATACCCTTCGATGCTTCGACGCCACTGCTGACGTCAACCGCAAACGGGTGAACCAGCCTGACAGCGCCAGCTGCATTTTGCACGTTCAATCCACCACTCAAAACGGCCTGACGAGCGGTTTCTTTTGATACGATAGACCAATCGAAGACCTTTCCTGCCCCGCCATAAGCCTCTGACCAGACATCCAGCAGAAGCCCCCGGAACAACGGGCTGGCGTTGCGGTAAACACCGTTGCATTTTATCAAATCCTCTGCCGTTGTCTCCGGTTTCACCCGGAACGCCCTGATAAAAGGTCGTCCTGAAGCAACAGCCGCAGCATGGCACAATGCCGGTGTCTCGTCGCCATGGAACTGCAACAGAGACAGATGCACTGTATCCACAATCTCCGCCACTTTCTCCGGCATCTCATTGACAAACAGCCCCACCGCTGTGACAAAAGGCGGCAGCAGGGCGGCCAGCTGGGCTGCACGGCCAGGTGTGACATAACGCGGGCTTTTCGGATAAAACACAAAACCCAGTGCGTCCGCACCGGCTTCCACCGCCGCCAGCACATCCACCTCACGGGTCAATCCACAGATCTTGATTCGGGTCCGGCTCATCTTTTTCCCTCAAGGAAACACATCATCCCGCTGGGGCAGTCCCCATTCCGGGTCATAGAAAATACGGGACAGGTACAACCCATCCGGCATGAAAGTCGGTGCTGCTTTTGAACGGTCTTTACCTTCCAGCAGTTCCGCCATCCATTCGGGCGAATGGTTGCCCTTGCCGACATAGACCAATGACCCGACGATATTGCGGATCATATGGTGCAGGAAAGCATTCGCCTCGAACGTAAAGACAATCAGGTTGCCCTGCCGCTCAATCTGAGCTGTATGCAGCGTTTTCCATGGCGTGACCGAGATCGGAAAAGCGTCGTGTAGGGAAAGAGTGTAGATCTCGGTGGTC
>CALGGD010000159.1 GCA_937916185.1 uncultured Oxalobacter sp.
TATGTATTAGTGTACTTAATGCTTAACTAAATGACATTGGTATGTAGGTGGGTTGATAGTATGTATGAGATTGTCTCTAAGGAATTTGTTGATTTTATAAATCAGGCAGATTTATCAGAAACCAAGACTAATAATCTATATAGAGATATTCTTGCAAGGCTGGCAGATATGGCAGCCTTTTTGTATGTGGGAAGAGCGGAGATAACCCATAAGATTAAGCCGAATATATTTGATTTGAAGGGCGAGACCAGAGAATTCCCATACGATTTCAGCAACGATATCGACAAGAGCAAGCCTGCCATCAGGATGAAGTGATGGATTCAAACCTTGCAAATCTCCCGTGAAACGCCAGTTTCACAGTATCTATTGGACCATCCGGCTGTTTGGCGATGATGAGCTCGGCAGTTCCTTTTTCCAGTGATTTGGCATGATAGATTTCATCACGGTAAAGGAACAGAACGACATCTGCATACTGTTCGACAGAACCATAGGCATCCAGGTCTGACAGACGGGGGTGCTTATCCAGCCGTTGTTCAATACTGCCTTCCAAACGCGACAGAAGCAGGACTGGACAATTCAACTCTTCTGCAAGCGATTTCAGTTGATGGGTGATGTCAGAAAACGGCAAGGTCTGGTCACTGTCAGGAACTGACTGTTCAATCAATTGCAGATAGTCAATGATGATCAGTCCAAGCTGACCACATTGTTCCGCCAGCATACCTGCGCTTGCCCTCAGTTCAGTGATGTCCAACTTGGGGGTTTCGTTGATGTACAGCGGTGCCCCAGTGATTTTTCCGCTTGCGGCAGCCAGTCTGTCCCAGTCCTCATCCTGCAGGTTGCTTGTCCGGAGATTTTGCAGGTCAAGATGACCGATTGAACCAAGCATGCGCCGGGTCAAGCGTGTCGCGCCCATCTGAAGCGAGAAAAAGCCGACAGGAACGTTCAGCTCCATAGCGGCGTATTCTGCGATGTTCAATGCGAGGCACGTTTTTCCCATGGCTGGCCGGCCAGCGAGGATGATCAGGTCGCCAAGCTGCAATCCCGCAGTCAGCGTATCCAGATGGTCGAAGCCCGTTGGGAGCCCTGTCACAGAACGGTTGCCACCATTGTCTGCGTTCTCGTCGATTTTATCGATAATCCTGTTCAGGTAACCCACGACCGGGTTGAACCCCCTCGAATGATGCCGGCTGACCTCGGTTTCCTGCATCTTCGAAA
>CALGGD010000160.1 GCA_937916185.1 uncultured Oxalobacter sp.
GCTATGCCCGCCACGATGACTGCCTCCAAACATTCCGCCGTGGGATTCCTTCCGATGGTCGCCGCTGTCACGGCTGCCACCGAAAAGCCCGCCTCGCCGGTTGTTTTCGCTGCGGTTGCTGCCATCAAAGATTCCGCCTTGATGACGCTCTTCGATCCGTCTGTTGCCGAAAGTGCCTTCTGTACGCTGGCTTCCATGGTCACGGCTGTTTCCACCGAAAAGTCCGCCCCGCCGGTTGCCTGTTTCTTGCCCTATGCGGCTGTTATCCCGGTTTCCGCCAAAGAAGCCGCCATGCCGTTCACCTTGGGAACCTGTTTCCATCTGTGGATGTCCAGGGGTTCCCCGGTGGTCTGGTCTGCCGACCATGCCATCATGGGAGGATCCGCCGAATCTTCCCTGATGCCCTTCATACCTGCCGTTTCTGTCTGGTCTGCCGATCATACCACCAGGACCATTGCGGTTTTCCATGCCCGGATGTCCCATCCGGTCATAAGGCCCATCAGGGAGTCCCCTCCTGCCTTGTGGCCCATCATAGCCATAACCGCCTCTTGGTCCAGGGGGAGGACGTCTGTAACCAGGACGGGGTGGCGGCGGGGTTCTGTAACCGCCGTAGGCATAACTGTCGTAGTAGCCATAATCACCACCGTCGTCTCCCAGCATGTCATTGACATCCTGAATGATCTGGACGGTTTCCAAGACTGCATCAATGACTCCAGTCTGGGCATAAGAGGGTACGCTGATTGCAAAAGCACTTAACAGGGCAATGGTTTGTTTTTTCATTTGTCTTCCAGAAGATTGATTGTCCAAATGAAGCATAACTTAGTCAGTCAGAGCCAGTGCAGATATCTGCCTGCTGATAAAAGCATTATAGCGGTATGGCCAGAATAAGGCATAAAACGGTTGTATCCATTATTTTTTACGGATGAAATCCATGGCTGTCCGATGTTGAAAATGAAAGTCCCGCTTTTTTTGCGGGACTTTTCAAAGGAGAGTAGTTTGGCAATGTTCCGTTTTCTGTCAGTTTGCGAGGATGACCGCTGCGGTGACAATGGCTCCTCCAACAATAACGGCTTCGGCTACACCGCCGCCGTGATAGTGTTCATGGTATTCCACATGATGGCGCGGTGGCGGTGGCATATGTGGATGTCCATGATGTGGACCGTGATACCTCATTTCATGGTGGGGTTGATGACCACGAGCATGCTGAGGACCATGGAAATCATGGGCGAATGGCGCAGACATGACTGCCATTCCCAGTAATGCGGCAATCAGTTTTTTCATGGTAGCCTCCTGTTTTCAATTGAGCTTGGTGTTTTCTTTTCAACTGTTGGAACCATCTTATCGGCTTGCTGAAGAAAAATCATGCAACTGTTTCAGTGTTTTACTTTTTTTACATTTGGATACAGGAAGTCCTGTCATGAAGTGGGCTTTCATCGTTTTACGTTTTTGGAATAGCGGCTGTATAATGACCAGCAGAAGGCGTTTGGTTCTGATGTATGAAGATGGGAAAATCATGAAAAAACTGTTGGCTTATGCAGCGGTTTCCTCCTTGGCGCTCATATTGGTTGCATGTGGGGGAGGGAAAAAAACCGAGATTGTCAAAACAACACCTGAGGAAATCCTGAAGACCTATCAGGCAGGGGCTTCTGCGGGAGATAAGAAATTCAAGGGTGTCAAAGTCGAAGTCACTGGCACAGTCGGGGAAACCGATCAGGATCTGAATGGCGTGCCGTTCATGACGTTTGCATTGGACAACGAAGTCCTGCCGGTTTTCAATTTCAAGAAAGAACTGGCCAAGTCGGTTGCTTCACTGAAAGCAGGGGACAAAGTGACATTGGTCTGTGTCGGAGCCGGTGAACTGGTCAGGACCCCGACCTTCAAGGACTGCGAATTTGCAATCAATGTGCCGGCAGGTGGTAAGAAATGACGGGGTTTTACGGCAGCTATTGATAAAAAAGGCGGAATCAAACGGTTCCGCCTTTCAATTTGAAATCATCGGGATAAATATGACGGGGAAGTCATCTTTCTGCTGTTGTCCGCACTGATGGGGAACAGTGTTTGTCTGGACAACTGCAGAATAGACTCCTGTCAGAGACAGTGCCGGACTTTCCCGACGGTCAATCGATTCACATGATAGGATGGTTGGGGTTTCCATCCTGATGGGGCATGCATCGACTGCAGAAGTTACACGCCACTTCCTGCTGGGCGTATGTCTTGTGCTGTTCAGCCAAAACAGATTTTGATTGGTCTTTCAGGCAAACCACCTGTGGAAGCCATTATATATGAGCATCTGAAAAAAACTGTTGTTTTTTGTGATACTGTCCCCTTTTTTTGCAAAAAATGCCCATTGTCTTTTTACCCTGTCCCTTTTTGTATAGAAAATAATCAGGCAGGTGGTATGGCGGTGCGGTTCCTGTTGTGACATGGTGTTTCCACAGATTGAAAAAGTCCTGTTTACCGTCCAGGGTATCATCTCTTGATACATAATAGGGACAGAGTAATGGGTTTGATAATGATGCTGTTTTTTGCATTGCCCTGAAAATGGCATGTAATATCATGCCAAGATACTTGGTTGATTCTGAAGGCGATTTATGGAAGAGACGCTGGAACAGTGGGTCAGGTCGAGGTTTGCAGACCGGAAAGACCATGCAGGGAAACCGTATTATGGACATTGCGATTTTGTGGCGAATTTTGCATGTCAGTATGCCCGGGCGTTGGGATTGTCGGACCGTGATGTTGATACGGTCTATCAAGCGGGATTGTGCCATGACCTGCTTGAGGATACCGATGTGACAGAGGTTGAGCTTTTGTCGAGGACATCGCAGGATGTCGTGAAGCTGGTGAAGGTCCTGACACATCTGTCAACGGATTCTTATGAGGATTATTTTGAAAAGATTCTACCGAACCGCTTGGCGGTTATCGTCAAGCTGGCGGATACGACCCATAATGCCATGGTGACCCGGTTCGATGAGACTGAACGTACGGAAGCCCTGAAGGACGGGTGCCTGGCCTATTCCAGGCGTCTGTTGCGTCTGCAACACCGGATTATGACATGGTATGGAGGGGATATTTCCTGACAGGCTGTTGAGAGGCGGAGCTGGCGATTCTTGTTTTTCAAGGGCTTCAGGTAGAATACGGTCTTGTCATTACGTATCATTTGACAGCAGCCTGCGATGGTTGGCGGTTTATGGCAGCTGTCTGTCTCGGTTTATGGCTATGGATTTTGGAAAGATTTCGCTTTGTGCTGGTGTTTCCCTGCTGGCGGCTGCATTGGCCGGTTGCGGTGGTCAGAAGAGTACATCCCAGGGTGGCAGCGGTTCTGGGAAGACGTTGACATCTCAAGACCTGATGATTATCGGGGATAAGGTCCTGAAAGATACTTATCAGAAATTCGATGTCAAACGGCGTTGTTGGGTGACTGAGAATGCGGATAATGTCAGCTTCTGCATGAAGCAGGCTTCCATCAATGTTGTGACGGACAACAGTGGACAGACCATCTATCTGCTGGCGACAGGCGGTGTCCTGCACCGTCAGGACAATGCGCCCGGCATTGCCGGCATGTTTGTCATCAAACCTGAAAACGGTGGATACCGGGTATTGGCGCAGTCCACACATACGGAGACTGGCATGGCGTCCGGTGTGCCGGAAGGCAGGTTTCTCCAGTTGGGGCCGTCTGTGGGTGGTTGGGTGTTCACGAGCCCTGAAATCGCCGGTAATCCAGACCGTGCATGGCATCTTTTCGGATTGGGCAAGGATACAGTCCAGGATCTTGGTATTCTGAAGTTCCATTACCGCAAGGGGATGTTCGCGCTTCCCAGACATGCTGAAATCAATCTTGAGACGGATGCTTCAGATAACAGGGAAACGTATTATCCATTGAATGTGACGATTGGCAGTACCCGGGCGGGCAAGGCATTGATACAGAAGAAATATATTGTGGCATTCGATGCGGGAGCAGGGCAGTATGTCCCTCCGAGGGACTGGCCGGCTGAAAGAAAACCGGTTGAATCCCCTGTCCAGAACGGTCAGCCGTCATCATCTTCTTCCCAGGCATCTGAGCCAGTGGCGGCATCAGAGCCTGCTGAACAGAAGACGGTGGATGTCAAACCGGCGGAAATCAAGAAGCCTGTTCAGAAACCGGTTGAGCTGAAAAAGGTCGCAGAGCCAGAGAAGCAGCAGGAGAAAGACATCGGCAAATGAGGGAAGCCCTGCATTGCCAGATGGCAGATAGGAGTCATAAGACATGAAGAACAAACATATTCTTGGATGGGCGGCTGTTCCTGTTTTGGCATTGGTTTTGGCAGGCTGCGGTCAGAAGGATGAAAAGCCTGCGGAACCGAAACCCCAAGGTGCCAAGCTGTCCAAGCAGGAACTGTCGGATCTGGGGGCAAAAGTCCTGAAGAACACCTACAAGAAATATGATGACAAGAAGGCCTGCTGGCTCGCTCAGGGGGCAGATAATAAGACCAGCTACTGCATGAAGGTTGCTTCCGTCGAATCGGTGATGACCGATGAAGGGGAAAAGGTCTATCTGCTGGCGACCGGTGAGAAAGTGGATGGTGAGAAGGCTGAAAAGGCATGGTCGGTATGTTTGCCGTCAAGCCCGAAAACGGTGAATATAAAGTCATCGCCCAGGCTCAGCAGGCAGAGGTTCCGGATGATACGCCAGAGGGGGCGTTTGTCCAATTGGGCAAGAATGTCTATGGTTGGAAGATTGAGAAGAATGCTTCTGAACAGGGACAGAATATCGGCGGTGTGGCTTTCTATGGTGTCCAGAATGACCAGGTCAAGGATATGGGCAGTGTGCAGACTGTCTATGATGATACGGCTGCCGCTGAGCCTGATGCCAAGGTGAACCGGATCACCAAGCTTGAAGGCAAGGTTGAGGTCGATAAGACCGATGAGAATGCAGAACATTATCCATTGACCGTGACGGTCAGCGGGGAAATGGATGGCAAGAAACTCTCACCCAGGAAATATGCTATCCAGTTCAGCGCCCAGCAGGGGCAATATGTTCCACCAAAGGATTACCCGATTGTTGAGTAAAGCAACCGGTATCACAGGGCAACGGAAGGACCATGCGTGGTCCTTTCCTGTTTTCTGAAGGGTTCAGCCTCGCCCTTCCTTGAAGGCGGAATCGACTTTGCCAGCTTCAATCTGTTTCTGATGGAGCCAGAGCTGCCATGAATTGATGATGTTCTGCCAGATGACGTAGGAACCGATGCCGATTGCGGAGACCGGTGTCATATAGGTGTGGGCAAGCCAGATGGCAAAGACGGTGTTTTTCTGTCCCAGTGCCTGCCCGCCGGTGATCCGCATGTGCCATCGGTTACCAGCCAGTTTCCCGATACCGAACTGCAGGCAGCAGATGGCAAGTGCCACTGCAGCAATCCACAATTGCAGGACCAGGTTGTCTTGGTTATGGATGATGGTGGCGATGATCCGTCCCATCAGGATAGTGATGGTGACTGCCCACAGGTAAAAAGCCAGGTCAGGGAATGCCGATATCCGGCTGTTCAGTCTTGGCAGGAACCGTCTGATCAGCATGGCTGCCAGGAAAGGGCAGATCAGCAACGGGAACACTTTCTGCATGATGGTCAGCACAGCGTACCCGTAACTGATTTCATTGCCCAGTGGATGGATGACGGGAAACAGGGCAGGGGCGGTGATGGCGCAGCCAATGTTGCTGATCAGGGTGAAGCTGGTCAGGGAGGCGGCACTGCCACCCAGTTTATCGGTGATGACAGCTGCTGATGTCGCTGTGGGTGCCATGACGCAGATGATGGCGCCTTCAGCAACCAGGACATTGAAACCGCGCAATGCATAATAGGCACCGATGGCGCCGGCAATCTGGATGCATAGCAGGATCAGGTGCAGGATGGTGATTCGGATGTCTGACAGTGTGACTTTGCAGAAGGTGACTGTCAGCATGGCGAAAATCAGGTAGGGCAGCAGACCGGAGAGATGTTGGAAAAAAGGGTATCCGATACCACCTGCCACCATGGCGATGGGCAATGTCCAGTTCCTGAGGATTCGGATGGCAGACGGCAGCATTTTCAGTGGATGCCCCACCAATGCCGCCATATCTGAAAGGGGGATCGATATGGCAGCAGGGGCAATGGGTTTGGGGTGGCGCCTATTATATACCCCAAGAAACGCTGCCGGTCATCAGGTCTGCTTGATGTACGGCAAGGCAGGTTGATATTGGATGTCGTACAATACAAAACTGGATTGTTATCTACTGTTTTTACGGTTGGATGGCAATGGTGGGTTTGTTTTGTTGGAAGTTATTGGTTGTCAGGTATGTCTGATTTACAAACAGCAGCATCAGAGAAGGATTCAGGTGGTTTCAGTCAGTTTGGGCTGTCCTCAGAAATATTGAAAGCATTGGCGGACCTGGGGTACAAGACCCCGACTCCCATCCAATCCAAGGCGATTCCCCATGTGCTGGAGGGGAAGGATGTCATGGGGGCTGCCCAGACTGGTACGGGCAAGACAGCAGGCTATTCCCTGCCGGTGCTGCAGTCGCTTCTGTATTTTGCCAACAGCAGTGTGTCACCTGCCCGTCATCCTGTCCGGATGCTGGTGCTTGTCCCGACACGGGAACTGGCAGACCAGGTCTATGAGGATATCAGGAGTTATGCCAAGTACACGACCCTGCGGGTGGCTGTTGTGTTCGGCGGGATTGATATGTCAACCCAGACAGGGGCATTGCGGGCGGGCTGTGAAGTGCTTATCGCAACACCGGGGCGCCTGCTTGACCATGTCCAGCAGAAGAATGTCAGCCTGAACCAGACACAGGTGCTGATCCTTGATGAGGCTGACCGTATGTTGGATATGGGGTTCTTGCCTGACCTCCAGCGGATTGTCTATCATGTGGAAGATGGGGATAAAGGGGCATTGGTTGAATTCCTGCTGAGAAAGCATCCGAATGAACAGACCCTGGTTTTCACCAATACGAAACTGGGGGCATCCCGTCTTGCCCGCTGGCTGGAACGTAAGGGCATCAAGGCTTCAGCCATCCACGGTGACCGGACGCAGCAGGAGCGGATGGCAGTGCTGGAATCTTTCCGGAACGGGGAAGTGAATGTCCTGGTGGCGACGGATGTGGCGGCCAGGGGGTTGCATATTGAAGACCTGCCTTTTGTCATCAATTTTGAGTTGCCTTATGTCGCAGAGGATTATGTCCATCGTATCGGCAGGACAGGCAGGGCGGGGGCGCAGGGGACAGCGGTTTCCCTCTATTCCGACAAAGATGCGAAACTGCTGTCAGAAATCGAGAAACTGACCTGTAAGAAACTGTCTCCTGTTGAACCAGAGGGATTCAACCCCAGGGCATATACTGTCAAGACAGGCAATGCCGGACGTTATGAACGGCCGGAGTTGGGTCCTTATCATTCGGTTGGGCTCAAGAAGAAGAAACCGGCGGATCCATGGTTTGACCGTCCTTATGAGCCGGAAGCTGTTCCTGATGGTGAGAAAGCGGAATCACCTGCATCGGTCAAACCCAAGGCGAAACCGTTGGCGTTCTTGTTGGGGGGAGGTCCTAAAAAATCCGGTTGACCTTGGGGTAGAAGAACGTGCTGTTACGCCAGAATAGATGGGATAAGTCATGACTGATCCAAGATTTGTGCATTTACGCCTGCATTCGGAGTATTCGATTGTTGATGGGCTTGTGCGCATCGATGAAATCGTCGATGCCGCTGCCGGGGATACCCAGCCGGCGATGGCATTGACGGATTTATCCAATCTGTTTGGTCTGATCAAGTTCTATAAGGCTGCCCGTAAAAAAGGCATCAAGCCGATAGCCGGCTGTGATGTCTGGATCACCAATGATGCTGACCGGGAGAAACCTTCACGCCTGCTGCTGCTTGTCAGGACAAACCAGGGGTACCACAACCTCTGTGAGCTGCTGACCAAGGCATGGCTTGAGAACCAGTACAAAGGGAGGGCGGAAGTCCGGCGTGAATGGCTGGCTGACCTGAAGCGGGACGCTGGCGATACCGGCATGATTGCGTTGTCCGGTGCGGTGATGGGGGATATCGGCCAGGCATTGGAAGTCGGGAATCCTGACACTGCGGAAAGCAACGCCCGTCGGTGGATGGACATCTTCCCTGGCGCTTTTTATCTGGAGGTACAGCGTTCAGGTCATTCCCGGGAAGAAACCTATATCCATCAGGTGAAAGGGCTTGCCCAGAAAACCGGTCTGCCGATTGTCGCGACACACCCTGTCCAGTTCCTTTCCGCTGAACAGTTCCGTGCCCATGAAGCCCGTATCTGTATCGCTGAAGGCGAGATACTGGCGAATGAGAAGCGCCCACACCTGTTCAATGAGAGCCAGTGTTTCCTGACGCAGGAACAGATGGTTGAGCTGTTCGCTGATATGCCGGAGGCTCTGCAGAACTCGGTTGAGATTGCGAAACGCTGTTCCCTGACGCTTGTGCTCGGCGAGCATAAACTGCCCCAGTTCCCGACGCCGCCTGGGATGTCACTGGGTGATTTCATGGCACAGCAGGCACGGGAAGGGCTTGAGAAGCGGTTGGTGGAACTCTTTCCTGATAAGGCTGAACGCCAGGCGAAACGCAAGGTTTATGACGAACGCCTTGCCTATGAAATCGATGTCATCGTCAAGATGGATTTCCCGGGGTATTTTCTCATCGTGGCGGACTTTATCCAATGGGCAAAGAACAATGGTGTGCCGGTGGGACCGGGACGCGGTTCCGGTGCGGGTTCACTGGTTGCCTATTCCCTGCTGATCACCAACCTTGACCCTATCCGTTACAACCTGCTGTTTGAACGTTTCCTGAATCCGGAACGTGTTTCCATGCCTGACTTTGATATCGACTTCTGCCAGCATGGACGGGACAAGGTCATCCAGTATGTCAAGGACCGTTATGGGCATGATGCGGTTTCCCAGATTGCGACGTTCGGCACGATGGCAGCGAAGGCGGCAGTCCGTGATGTCGGCAGGGTGCTGGACCTGGGCTATGGTTTCTGTGATGGGATTTCCAAACTGATCCCTTTCAAACCCGGCAAACAGGTCACAATCAAGGATGCGCTGAAAGAAGAGCCGCTGCTGGCGGAACGTGAGAAGAATGAAGAAGAAGTCCATGAACTGCTGGGTCTGGCGGAACAGGTCGAAGGCATCACGCGCAATGTCGGCATGCATGCCGGCGGTGTGCTGATTGCACCGGGCAAACTGACAGATTTCTGTCCGCTCTATACTCAAGGTGGGGATGCAGGCGTGGTTTCCCATTATGACAAGAAAGATGTCGAGGAAATCGGCCTGGTCAAGTTCGACTTCCTGGGATTGACCACCCTGACCATCCTTGACCTGGCTGTGCGGTATATCCGGGAATATGACCTGGGTATGGAAAAGTTCACATTGGATGACATCCCGTTGGATGACAAGCCGACATTCAAGCTGCTGACAGATGCCAAGACGGTTTCTGTATTCCAGCTGGAAAGCCGGGGCATGCAGGGGATGCTGAAAGATGCGAAGCCAGACCGTTTTGAGGACATCATTGCGCTGGTGGCATTGTACCGTCCAGGTCCGATGGAACTCATTCCTGATTATTGCCGCCGCAAGCATGGTGAGGCTTTCGAGTATCCTGATGAACGGACGAAAGGCATCCTGGAAGAGACCTATGGCATCATGATCTATCAGGAACAGGTCATGCAGATGGCGCAGATCATCGGGGGGTACACGCTGGGGGGCGCTGACCTGCTGCGCCGTGCAATGGGGAAGAAGGATCCTGCTGCCATGGCAAAGCACCGCCAGGTTTTCAAGGACGGCGCCGCCAAAAACAATGTACCGGCTGCCAAGGCGGATGAAATCTTTGACCTGATGGAAAAATTTGCAGGCTATGGGTTCAACAAGTCCCATGCAACGGCCTATGCACTGCTTTCCTACCAGACGGCTTTCCTGAAATGCCATCATCCAGCTGCTTTCATGGCAGCGAATATGTCGCTGGCGATGGATGATACCGACAAGGTCTATACGATGGTGCAGGATGCCCAGGATGTCTGCGGTCTGACCATCCTGCCACCGGACATCAATGAATCTGTCTATTATTTCCGTCCAGTGCGTTCCCCGAAGGACAAAGAAGGCGACACTGCCTCCCAGATACGTTATGGGTTGGGGGCGGTCAAGGGAACCGGAGAAAATGCGGTCCAGGCGATTGTCGATGGCAGGGCATCTGAACCTTACAAAGACCTGTTCGATTTCTGCGCACGTGTTGACCGCCACCAGATCAACCGCCGCACGATTGAAGCCCTGATCTGTGCTGGTGCATTTGATTCATTGGGACAGAACCGTGGTGTTTTACTGGCTTCTGTCGGTGTGGCAATCGAGGCGGCGGCAGACTTCGGCTGGCAAAAATACGTCGGACTTGACGGCGCGACCGTTACCATGAAAAGCTTCGGCGCGTCGGCCCCCGCAGGTATTCTTTTCAAGAAATTCGGCTTCACAAAAGAAAACATTGTTGCCGTTATGAAAACTCTCTTGTAAAATCTTCTCCATAAAAATTTTTTGTACCGTGCCTTATAACAGGTGCGGTATTTTGCTTGGGAGGCATTGAAATGAAACGCGGCGCGATATTTGACATGGACGGAACACTTTTCGACACGGAAAGACTTTATGTTAAGGCTTGGATTGAAACGGCAGATTTATTCGGCGTGGAACGACATACGACAATCGGCTTGGAAATGGGCGGCACAAATCAAGCTCAAGCGTTAAAAGTCTTTGCAGAGCACTATCCGAAACTTGATGCAAAAAAATATTTTGACGCGGTAGTCGAAACCGTTGCACATTGGACGGAGACAGACCTCAAACTTTTGCCTGGCGCACGAGAAATTTTGGATTACTTCAAGTTGCAGAAAATTTTGATGGCGGTTGCAAGCGGTTCTCCGCGCAGAGGCATCGAACGAAATTTGCAAAGGGCAGGCATTCGGGAATATTTTACGGCTGTAGTCGGCGGCGATGAGATTTTGAACGGGAAGCCGGCACCTGATATTTTTCTGAAGGCGGCGGGGAATATGGGACTCGCGACCAAAGATTGTTACGTCTTCGAGGACAGTTTCAACGGAATAATTTCGGCTTATCGCGCAGGTTGCGTGCCGATAATGATACCGAATCAGCGCGAACCGACGGACGACATTAAGAAAATCTGCGCGGGCATTTATAAAAATTTCTTCGAGGCTTTGGACGCCGTGAAACTTACCCCTTGACATTTTGTTGAATTGGGATTATTATACCGCCTGTGATTCGGCAAGACAGCCGAGCAAGCTTGAATTTCATTGGGAGGCAGATATTTATGATAAAGCCACTTGGAGACAGAGTTGTTGTTGAAGTTGCCGAGGTCGAACTCAAGACCAAAAGCGGAATCATTATGCCCGAAACTTCCAAAGAGAAGCCGCAAAAGGGCAAAGTCGTTGCGGTCGGCACCGGCAAACTCCTCGACAACGGCACCCGCGCCGCTATGGAAGTTAAAGTCGATGACGAAGTTATCTTCAACAAGTACGCGGGCAGCGAAGTCAAGGTGGACGACAAAGATTATCTCGTGATTCGCGAGAGTGACATTTTGGCAATCCTTTAAGTTAATGAGAAATGCGTAATTCGTAATGCGCAATGAAATGCAAAGTTCATTCGGAGGTAAATAATTTATGGCAAAAGAAATTTTGTTCGACGAAGAAGCTCGTCGCGCTTTAAGTCGCGGTGTAGATGCTTTGGCAAATGCGGTTAAAGTTACGCTCGGTCCCAAAGGTCGCAACGTCGTGCTCGAAAAGAAATTCGGCGCACCGTCCATAACCAACGACGGCGTGACAATCGCCCGCGATATCGAACTCGAAGACCACTTTGAAAATATGGGCGCGCAACTCGTTAAAGAAGTCGCAACCAAGACCAATGACGTTGCCGGCGACGGAACAACCACTGCAACTTTGCTTGCACAGGCTATCGTTCGCGAAGGTTTGAAAAACGTCGTGGCGGGCGCGAACCCCATGATTATCAAAAAGGGTATCGAGGCGGCGGTTGCCAAACTCGTCGACGAAATTAAAAACAGTGCTCAAAAAGTCGAAGGCAAAGAGGCTATTTCTCAAGTAGCGGCAATTTCTTCCGGCGACGTGGAAATCGGTCAACTTATCGCGGACGCTATGGAAAAAGTCGGCAATGACGGCGTTATCACTGTCGAAGAGTCCAAGACCATGACGACCAACCTTAAAGTTGTCGAGGGTATGCAATTCGATCGCGGCTACATTTCGCCTTACATGGTCACCGACGCCGACAAGATGGAAGCCGTTCTTGACGATCCCTATATCCTCTTGACGGACAGAAAAATTTCCTCGATTCAAGACATTTTGCCGATTCTTGAGCAGGTTGTTAAGCAGGGCAAATCGCTTGTTATCGTTGCGGAAGACGTTGACGGCGAGGCTTTGGCTACAATCGTTGTAAATAAATTGCGCGGCACGTTCAAAGCTTTGGCGGTTAAGGCTCCGGGCTTCGGCGACCGTCGTAAGGCTATGCTTGAGGACATTGCGATTTTGACGGGCGGCACGGTTATCAGCGAAGAACTCGGACGCAAACTTGACAGCGCGACTTTTGCAGATTTGGGACATGCGCGTCAAATTCGTGCTACCAAAGAAGAAACCACGATTGTTGAAGGCAGCGGCGATAAAGACGAGATTAAAGCGCGCGTCGGCATGATTCGCAAGCAAATGGAAACCACGACCAGCGACTTTGATAAAGAAAAACTTCAGGAACGTCTTGCCAAATTGGCGGGCGGCGTGGCGGTTATCGAAATCGGCGCGGCTACCGAAGTCGAAATGAAAGAAAAGAAACTCCGCATTGAGGACGCTCTCAACGCAACTCGTGCGGCTGTCGAGGAAGGTATCGTAGCCGGCGGCGGCACAACCTTTATCGACATTCAAGCGGCACTTGACGACGTTCAGGCTGAAGGCGACGCCAAAGTCGGTGTTGAGATTGTCAAACGCGCAATCGAAGAACCCGTTCGCCAAATCGCCAACAACGCAGGGCAGGAAGGCTCCGTCGTTGCCGAAGCAGTCAAGAAGTCTGAAAAGGGTATCGGCTTCAACGCGCTGACCAATGAATACGTCGACATGATTAAAGCGGGTATCGTTGACCCGGCTAAGGTTGTGCGTTCGGCTCTGCAAAATGCGGCGTCAATCGCAGCGATGATTCTCACGACGGAAACACTCGTTGCCGACAAGCCCGAACCGAATCCTCCTCCGTCCCCCGCAGGCATGGGCGGTATGGGCGGCATGATGTAAACCGCTTAACTTAGTAAGAATTTCAAGCCTCTGTCAATCGGCAGGGGCTTTTTGCTTGCCGCCGCGTGTGGTATAATTATCGCGGGGTGTTTGAAATGACGGAGCAAGAAACAATTAACAGCGAAACTCAAAGGGCGTTGGCTATGCAGGACGCGAAATTTGCAATGTTCATGGAAGAACTCAAGCAACAGCGCGAAGATATTCGGCGTCTGCATGAACGGCAGGACAAAATGCAGGAAAAGCACGATGCCGACATGAAAAAGTTGCAGGAAAAGCACGATACCGACATGCACGAAATGAATCAACGTTTTTATGAAAAAATCGAGGCTACCTCAAAAGAATTTACTCAACAATTGCACAGCAACTTTGTCCAAACAATGATAGGGGTCGGTGCAATTATGGCGGCAGTCGGCGGCTTGATTATTGCGGCTGTAAAATAAAAA
>CALGGD010000161.1 GCA_937916185.1 uncultured Oxalobacter sp.
TGTCATCAGCCGGGGAAGTTCAGTCGCCACATTTGAGGCGCCATTTGGCAAAGTGGGCCTGTCGGTCTGCTATGACCTGCGTTTCCCGGAACTCTACCGCGCATTGGGCGACTGCTGCCTGATGGTGGTTCCTGCGGCGTTCACCTATACAACCGGGCAGGTGCACTGGGAAATCCTGCTCCGTGCCCGTGCCATTGAGAACCAGACCTATATCCTTGCTGCTGCCCAAGGAGGGCGTCATCCGACAGGCCGCCGCACATGGGGGCATTCCATGCTGATTGATCCATGGGGACAGATACGGTCGGTCTGTGTTGAAGGGGAAGGACTGGCTATCGGTGATATTGATTTCAGGCTGATGTCGTCCATCCGGGAAAAACTGCCGGCATTGAAGCACCGCCGGCTCTGATTTTCTGGCAACCGCTCTGCAAGATACATTAAAATCGAATCTTCCAATGAAATCTCAAGACGGCATCCTATGTCTTCACAAAATCTTTCCCTAGACAATCTGTTGCAGGCTAAAAGGGTTCTTCTGGAACCTTTTGGGCTGGATGAGACAGTCCTGATGAATACGATGGGTGATATATTCACCCATCAGGTTGATTATGCTGACCTGTATTTCCAGTTCACCAAGAACGAAGGATGGAGTCTTGAGGATGGCAAAGTCAAATCCGGCAGTTTCTCCATTGATAAAGGTGTCGGTGTCCGTGCTGTTTCTGGTGATAAGACCGCTTTCTCCTATTCTGATGAGATTTCCAAGACAGCGTTGCGTGATGCGGCGGCGGCTGTGCGGACCATTGGCCGGCAGGGAGCCGGAACAGCGGCTTTGGTGTCTGGCATGACCCGGTTGGATACCCGCGCATTGTATCTGCCAGAAGACCCTTTCCAGACATTGTCTGCGGCAGAGAAAGTCGCTTTGCTTGAAAAAGTGGAAAAAACCGCCAAGGCGATGGATGCCCGTATCGTCCAGGTCATGGCTGGGTTGGCAGGGGAATACGATGTCGTATTGGTTGCCCGCAGTGATGGTAAATTGGCAGCGGATATACGGCCTTTGATCCGCCTGTCAGTGACAGTGATTGCTGAAGAGAATGGTCGCAGGGAAATCGGCAGCAGCGGTGGCGGCGGGCGTTCTGGCTATGGTTGTTTCACCGATGCGTTGGTCAGAGAGTATGTCAGTCAGGCGGTGCATTCCGCATTGACCATGCTCCGTGCCGACCCTGCTCCAGCAGGGCCGATGACCGTAGTGTTGGGTTCCGGTTGGCCGGGTGTCCTGCTGCATGAAGCTGTGGGACATGGTCTTGAAGGGGATTTCAACCGGAAGGGATCCAGTGCCTTTTCTGGATTGCTGGGGCAGAAAGTCGCTGCGGACAATATCACGGTCATTGATGATGGCACCATTGCTGGTCGCCGTGGCTCACTGAACATGGATGATGAAGGCAACCCGACACAGCGCAATGTCCTGATTGAGAACGGGGTGCTTAAGGGGTATCTGCAGGATTCCCTGAATGCCCGTCTGATGAAGATGCCGCTTACGGGAAATGGCCGCCGTCAATCCTATGCGCATCTGCCGATTCCACGGATGACGAATACCTTCATGCTGGGCGGGGACAAAACGCCAGAGGAAATCATCGCTTCCGTGAAAAAGGGTTTATATGCCGCCAATTTTGGTGGTGGTCAGGTTGATATCACCAGTGGCAAGTTTGTTTTCTCGGCAAGTGAAGCCTATCTCATTGAGGATGGCAGGATTACCAGTCCAGTGAAAGGCGCAACCTTGATTGGCAATGGCCCTGATGTCCTCAAGCGGGTTTCGATGGTCGGCAATGACCTGAAGCTGGATACCGGCATCGGGGTCTGTGGCAAGGAAGGACAGAGCGTGCCTGTCGGTGTCGGTATGCCAACCATCCGTCTTGACGGTGTGACAGTCGGCGGGACGGCCGGGCAATGAAAAATTTTGTCAGTTTCAAAAAACTGGTTTACAATGGAACATATTGATAGATAAAGGTGTTTTGTAAAGTGTTGAATTCCTCCCGATTTTATTTCTTTTGGTTTAGCCGTTTGTTCAGAGGGCGGTGAAAGGTCGGGTCACAACTATACGAAACCAATTAGGAAGAATACCGAAACCGCCAGCAGACTGGCGGTTTTTTTATATACAGGGATTTTGAGGGAAACCAATCATGCTAAAGCCAATCGATGATTTACGTATTGTCGCAATGAAAGAACTGACACCGCCATCCCATCTGATCAGCGCCTTCCCTTGCCGGGCAGAAACCGCAAGGACTGTATCAGAATGCCGTGATGAGATCCATAAGGTCCTGCAGGGTGAGGATGACCGCCTGATAGCAATTGTCGGGCCCTGTTCCATCCATGACCCAAAAGCGGCTGTGGAATATGCCGAACGCCTGAGGGCAGAGCGTGAACGCTATAAGGATGAGCTGATTGTCCTGATGCGGGTCTATTTTGAGAAACCCCGGACCACCATTGGCTGGAAGGGGCTGATCAACGATCCATTCCTTGACCAGAGCTACCGTATCAATGAAGGGCTGCATATTGCCCGTGAGCTGTTGCAGAAAGTCAATATGATGGGATTGCCGGCAGCAACCGAATTCCTGGATATGATCAGCCCGCAGTATATTGCGGATATGGTCAGCTGGGGAGCCATCGGGGCACGTACAACGGAATCCCAGGTCCATCGCGAACTGTCTTCAGGGCTGTCCTGTCCTGTTGGTTTCAAGAATGGTACGGATGGCAATGTGAAGATTGCCATTGATGCCATCAAGGCGGCATCCCATCCCCATCATTTCCTGTCTGTCACCAAGAGCGGGCATACAGCGATTTTCCAGACTCAGGGTAACCAGGACTGCCATATCATCCTGCGCGGTGGTTTCAAGCCAAACTATGACCCTGCCAGTGTGGATGCTGCGACCCAGGCACTGGAAAGCAATGGCATCAAGCCCAATATCATGATTGATGCCTCCCATGGCAACAGTTCCAAGAAAGCAGAGAACCAGGTGCCTGTCTGTGAAAACATCGCTGGGAACATTGCAGGCGGCAACCAGCATATTGTCGGTGTCATGATTGAATCCAATCTGGTTGCAGGCCGTCAGGACCTGGGAGATGGCAAGAACCTGACTTATGGGCAGTCAATCACCGATGCCTGCCTTGGATGGCAGGACAGCAGCATGCTGCTTGGGAAGTTGGCGGAATCGGTCCGCCGCCGCCGTGATGCTGTAAAGCAGTAACCCCTTCCAAAAACGGCAATTCCCCTGACAGAGGATATCTCCCTGCCAGGGGAATTTTTTATAGGAAAGGGGAAAGGAAATCAATTACGGAAATTGTTGAATTCCAAGGGGATGTCTTTGACTTTCTCGCGCAGCATCTGCATGGTCGCCTGAAGGTCATCCTTTTTGTTGCCGGTGACACGGACAGTTTCGCCCTGGATGCTTGCCTGGACTTTCAGTTTATTGTCCTTGACCAGTTTGACGATTTTCTTCGCCATATCGGACTGGATGCCGTTCTTGACAGTGACAATCTGCTTCACCTTGTCGCCACTGATTTTTTCAATCTTGGATTCTTCAAGGAAACGGACATCGACCTTGCGTTTCGTCATTTTGTTGGTCAAGACATCACGAACCTGATTCAACTGGAATTCGGAGTCGGCGAAAACGGTCAGTTCAGCTTCTTTCTGCTCCACACGGGCATCACTGCCACGGAAGTCAAAGCGGGTGCCGATTTCCTTGTTTGCCTGGTCAACGGCATTGCGCACTTCAACCATATTCGCTTCAGAAACAACGTCAAAAGATGGCATAGGAATCCCTTTCTTTAAAAAAATCAATCTCTGACAGAGGCAGTCAGACTTATCAGAACTGCGGGCATTTTACCGAATATTTGATGGATTTGTTATGCCCAAGGGTTGCTGCTTTCCGCAAAAAACGCGACAGATTCCCTGAATAGCCATTAAGATGGTATTTTGGTTCTTAAGGGTTTAAAGTCCCATTCATCTTCTTATTGTATTTGACATCATGACTATCCACGCAGCACTCCAGAAGAATGTTTCCCTGAAATCCCTCAATACATTTGGCATTGATGCAATAGCCGCCTGTTATCTGGAAATCCATGGCATCCAGGATTTGGAGCGTGTTTATCAGGATGAAAGCCTGCGGCGTATGCCACGCCTGATTCTTGGGGGTGGCAGCAACCTGCTGCTGGTTTCAGAACGCTTTGAAGGGATTGTCCTGCGGATGGTCAACAAGGGGATTGCTGTTGAGCGTGATGACGGCCATGCAGTCTATCTGCGCGTTGCTGCAGGTGAGAAATGGCATGATTTTGTGATGTGGACTTTGGCGAACGGTTATCCTGGCTTGGAGAATATGTCCTTGATTCCAGGGACGGTTGGTGCTGCACCTGTCCAGAACATCGGTGCTTATGGTATGGAACTGAAAGACCATTTCTATTCCCTGCGGGCGTTTGATTTCCAGACAGGTCAGATGGTTGAGTTGGACAGGGAAGACTGTGCCTTTTCCTACCGTGACAGTATTTTCAAACATGCGATGAAAGACCGCTTGGTCATTATGGACCTGACTTTTGCCTTGCCGAAATCATGGAAGCCCAATATCGGTTATGGTGATGTTGCGGGGACTTTAAAGGAAAAGGGAATCGTTGAACCCTCTGCGGAACAGGTCAGTCAGGCAATCATTGCCATCCGTCAACGTAAACTGCCTGATCCTGCGGTACAGGGCAATGCAGGCAGTTTTTTCCAGAATCCGACTGTGACCGCAGAACAGATGGCGGTATTGAAAGCCAAATACCCGGAGATGCCATCTTATCCTCAACCAGATGGCCGGTTCCGTATTGCAGCTGGCTGGCTGATTGATCAATGCGGCTGGAAAGGCAGGCAGTTGGGACAGGCCGGTGTCTGTGCAACACAGGCATTGGTCTTGGTGAATTGCGGTGATGTCAAAGGCAGGGAAATCGCTGAACTGGCAAAAGCCATCCAGACAGATGTCCAAGCCAGGTTTGGCCTTTCACTAGTGCCGGAACCGGCTTTTATCTAATGGCTGTTTTTCTGAATTTCTGACAAAATCCGCTAAACCGCCGCTGACCAGCGTTTTATTGTCAACAATGCCCTTTTCTGTAATCAGCGCGGTCACCAGTTCCGCAGGGGTCACATCAAAGGCAGGGTTCCTGATTTTCACGCCTTCAGGAGCCCATTGGCAGTCACGGTAGCCTTTGACCTCATCGGCGGACCGTTCCTCAATGGGAATCGCATTGCCATCTGGCAATGACAGGTCAATGGTGGACAATGGGCAGGCGACATAAAACGGGATATTATGCCGTTTCGCCAGGACAGCCACCATATAGGTTCCAATCTTATTGGCGACATCCCCGTTGGCGGCGACACGGTCAGTGCCGACAACAACCGCATCAATCTCACCACGGCTCATGAAATAGCCAGACATGTTGTCAGTGATCAGTGTGACAGGAATCTTTTCCTGGACCATTTCCCAAGCCGTCAAGCGTGCGCCTTGCAGGAAAGGCCGGGTTTCATCAGCGAACACAGAAATCTTCTTGCCGGACTCGACAGCTGAGCGGAAAACGCCCAAGGCGGTACCATGACCAGCCGTTGCCAAGGCACCTGCGTTGCAATGGGTCAGGACCCGCATACCGTCTTCCAGCAATGATGCGCCATAAGCACCCATCTGCCGGTTGATCTGGATATCTTCATCCAATATGGCATGGGCTTCCTGAAGCAGACGGTCTGCAAGTGCTGCCTGGGACAGGTGCCGGCTGTTTTCCCAAAGTGTGTGCATACGGTCCAATGCCCAGAACAGGTTCACCGCAGTTGGTCGGCTTGCCGCCAGGATCTTGAAGCCTTCTTCCAGAGTCTTGGTGAAAATATCCGCAGGTTCAGCCTTCAACCGCTCCGCCTCCAGTGCCACGCCGTAGGCAGCGGCAACCCCGATGGCAGGCGCGCCTCTGACTACCATTGTACGGATGGCCTCTGCAACGCCCTTGGCAGAATCATAGGCGGGATAGGCGATCTGCTGGGGCAGCAGGCGCTGGTCGATCATCTCAATCTGGCTGCCGTTCC
>CALGGD010000162.1 GCA_937916185.1 uncultured Oxalobacter sp.
GCAATGAAGTGTCAATTGAAATGGGAATAGATAAGGAAGATGTCGAGCCATGAGATGTGGTTCGAGACAACCAATGACCGGGCAATGATCCGTTCAGGATGGTTGACCTGCATCTTTACGCCAGCGATTGCCATCAGCTTGCTGGACCATCGCCTGACGTACCGGTTTTTTGCCGCCTGGCTGATGAAAGGATAGACCACGCCGCAGTAGCACACTGCGGCGAGGGCATGGAAGACCAGACGGATTGTCCGGAAGAAGTGGCGCATGGCTGCCAGTCAGCTGTCAGCGTTCAAAGACAGGCTGTCCGTCCACAATGGTCATGCGGATCCTGCCGGGAACCTCTCGGCCGAGGAATGGGGTATGGCGTCCTTGGCTGACGAGGGTGCCTGCTTCGACCGTCCAGCTGGTTTCCGGATCAAAGATGCAGATGTCCGCTGCCTGTCCGATATCCAGTGTCCCACAGGGCAGGTTCAGGATGCGGGCAGGTTCGCTGGTGATTTTCGCCACTGCGGCGGAAAGCAGGTCATCACCGCCGTTTTCCCGCGCCCATTTCAGGGTCAGGGGCAGGAGGAGTTCAAGACCGGTTGCCCCGGGAACCGCCTCACCGAATGGCAGGAGTTTCTCATCATCGTCTGTCGGGGTATGGTCGGAGCAGATGGCATCGATGGTGCCATCCTGGAGCCCTGCTGTGATGGCATTCCGGTCTTGGCTGGAGCGCAGGGGCGGAACCAGGCGCGCGTTGGAATCGAAGAAGTCGATATCCGCATCGGTCAGGTGCAGGTGATGGATGCCGGCATCGGCAGTCACGGGCAGGCCTTCTGCTTTCGCCTGGCGGACCAGGTCGATCCCGGCGGCACTGGACAGGCGGCACAGATGGACACGGGCACCGGTCACCCGTATCAGCTCAAAGATGGTATGCAGGCTGATGGTCTCCGCAATGACAGGGATGCCGGAGAGCCCCAATCTTGCGGACAGGGGACCGGAATGTGCCATCCCGTTCCTGCCAAGCGAGGGATCCTGTGGCTGGAGCCAGATGCAGTAGTCGAAGGATTTGGCGTACTGCATGACGCGCAGCAGCATTTCTGTGTCAGGCATCGGGGCATTGGCGTTGGAGAAGCCGATGCAGCCTGCATCGGTCAGCTCGGACATCTCGGTCAGTTTTTCGCCATGCAGTCCGATGGTCAATGCGCCCAATGGGTAGATATGCGCCTTGTTCAGGATGGAGGCCCGGTATTTCAGCATTTCAACCAGACCGGGTTCATCCAGTACCGGTTCTGTATCAGGCGGACAGACCAATGAGGTCACACCGCCTGCCAGGGCGGCGTCCAGTTCGGATTTCAGGAAAGCGCGGTGTTCGTCACCTGGTTCACGCAGGCGGGCACCCAGGTCAACGAAGCCCGGGGTGACGACCAGTCCGGTTGCATCGATCACGCGGTCAGGTGTGAAATCCAGCCCTGCCTCATCAGTGAAGACAGCGGCGATTTTCCCGTCTTCAACAGCCAGGTTGCAGATTCGGTCGATATTGTTGGCAGGGTCGATGACACGGCCGTTTTCAATCAGTAGTCTCATAACATCATCTCCAGCAGTCGTCAGTCATCAATTGCCCGCCAGAATGCTCATGACAGCCATTCTGACAGCGATACCGAAAGTCACCTGTGACAGGATGACAGCCTGTGAGCCGTCAGCAACGGCGGAATCGATTTCAACACCCCGGTTGATGGGCCCGGGATGCATCACGATGGCATCTGGCCTGGCAAGTGCAAGCCGTTCCGCAGTCAGTCCGTAGCTCTTGAAGAATTCCTGCGTGGTCGGCAGAAGGGCGCTGTTGATGCGTTCGTTCTGGACACGCAGCATGATGATGACATCGACATCTTTGAGCCCTTCTTCCATGTTGGTGAACTGGCGGACCCCGAGTTCAGACAGCCCGGATGCCAACAGGGTGGCAGGGCCGATGGTGCGGATTTCCGGGACGCCCAATGTTTTCATCGCATGGATGTCGGAACGGGCGACACGGCTGTGCACCACATCCCCGACGATGGCGACTTTCAGGTTGCTGAAGTCTTTCTTGTAGTGGCGGATGGTGTACATATCCAGCAGCCCTTGGGTTGGGTGGGCATGACGGCCGTCCCCGGCATTGACGACGTGCAGGTGGTTGCGCTTGTGGTCGTTGATGTGCTTGGCAATCAGGAAAGGCGCACCAGACTGGGCATGGCGGACGACAAACATATCCGCGTTCATCGAGGTCAGGTTGTCAACGGTATCCAGCAGGGTCTCTCCCTTGCTGGTGGATGATGCCGCGATGTTCAGGTTGATGACGTCTGCGGACAGCCGCTTGGCCGCAATCTCGAATGTGGTCCGTGTGCGGGTCGAGTTTTCAAAGAACAGGTTGAAAACACTCTTGCCCCGCAGCAGGGGGACTTTTTTCACTTCACGGTCAGAGACGCTGACAAAGGAAGTGGCGGTGTCAAGGATATGGAGGATGATGTCTTTGGGCAGGTCACGCAGTGCCAGCAGGTGCTGCAGCTCGCCATTGCTGTTCAGTTGAGGATTAAGCATTTTCCACCGTCAGAGAGAAAGATTTATCATCGGCCTGATGCAGGACCAGCATTTCATGCCTGTCTGCGGAAACCGCCGCCGCTACGAAATCCGCTGCAATCGGCAGCTGCCTGCCGCCACGGTCAAGCAGGGCGGCCAGCATGATGCGGGCAGGACGTCCGTAGTCGAACAGTTCATTGATGGCGGCACGGGTTGTCCGCCCGGTGTAGAGCACGTCATCAACCAGCAGGATGGTCGCCCCATCCACCTCAAAGGGAATCTGTGTGGGTTTCACTTCAGCGGGAAGCCCCTTTTCAGCATAGTCATCCCGGTAAAAGGACACATCGATGAAGCCGGGGGGCGTGGTAAGGCCCAGGTCGGATGCCATGCGTTCAGCAAGCCATGCACCGCCAGAGCGGATACCGGCAATCGCGACATGGTCGATGCCTTGGATGGCTTTGCGGATGTCTGCTGTCAGGTCCTGATACAGCTTTTCCGCATCGAGTTCGGAAACAGAAGGTTTCATGGAAATGGTTGACTCCTGTGAGTGGTTGATCATTTCAGGGACACCTGCAAGGGCGCTTTCTGGAGAGCCGTGGACCGCCAGCCGGGGCGGCTGCCACGCCCTCATGGCAGGACATACCCATATCATATTGATTTTAGCAGACCTGTATCTTGGTGATGCAGAAAAATAGGCAGGGCGTATGGCGGGATGGTGCTGCCGGTGACGGTGCCCGGTCATGGGACGGTTGATGCCTTTTCATCAAAGTACTGCTGCAGGATCAATGCGGCGGCATGGGCATCGTCTTCCCTGTCCTGCCTGAAATTGAGGACGGAGGAGGAGTACCGTTCATCGACATGGACGGTCTCAATGCCGAAACGGCCTTTCAGCCGGTTGGCAAAACGGCGGCAATGGGCGGTCATCTCATGTTCTGTGCCATCCGGGTAACAGGGAAGGCCGACGACAGCCAGGGCGGGCCGCCATTCTTCCAGCAGGGTCTTGATGGCGGCGAATTTCCGGTCATTCGCCTCTTCATGGATGATGGTCAGCGGACGTGCCGAGGCGGAAAGGGTGTTGCCGATGGCGACACCGATTTTCTTCATGCCAAAATCGAAACCGATGATGATTTCTGGCTGACTGTCCATGACCGGCTCTCCCAAAGAGGGGTTATTGCAGGGTCGTGTTTTCACTGGAGGGCACCAGCAGCGCAGGATCAAACCCC
>CALGGD010000163.1 GCA_937916185.1 uncultured Oxalobacter sp.
AATCGCCATGATTGCCAGGATCAGATGGGGGTCCAGGTCCAGTTCAAAGGCGGCCTTGTAAGCAGTCGTCACAAACAGGTCGGAATGGTGGGCTGGGATACGGTAATGGCTGGCAATCCATTCCGTCAGGCGTTTTTTCTGCCTGACCTGCGCCAGCGAGAAAGAGGCATCGTCCTCATTCATCGGCTCGACCTGGGGCACTTTCCCTTCGGCGGGTTCCTTGAGGGTCTGGGGCAGGGCCTCAGCCGCCTGGGCCTGGGGGATGACAGAAAAGCTGTCTTTGAAAGAACCGTTGATGGAAGCGGACATCAAGGCAGCGGCACCCGACACCAGGATGGCAAGGATCCAGACCGCCTTTGACTGCCGGACAGCCTGGGAACGGGCTGCAAGATGTTTAAAAAATCGGTTAAACACAAAATCTCCAAAAAACCACTGGATGGCTGTCACTGGGAATCGCCATGCAGTTTATTTATAATCCATACGGAACCATCGGAGACTGGATGCCAGCCTTCAGTGATGGTAAGAATCCTGATTGCCGACAGTAATGGTTCCTTGGAACCAGACACACAGGCTATGCATCCCACAGGATGGTCTTATGAAAAGGCATCCGGTGGAAACTGTGCCAGACACAGGACAGGAAAGGACAGGGGCATTCCCTATCCACGCAATAGGTATTATTTTAGGAACGGTTGGATGGCCCGGTCAAATAAATGGCGGCCTTCATTATGGCGGGCCTGTGATGGCAGGTGGTGCTGTTGCCGGGTTAAGTGCATGGGAATCAACAGGTTGTATGGATTCAGTGTGAAATGGACAATGTATCAGAAAAGAGACAGAAAACATGGCATATCTAGATTTGAGGGATTTTGCTGACAAATTGAAAGCTGTCGGTGAGCTTCAGGAAGTCAAGGTGCCGGTTTCACCTGATCTTGAGATGACAGAGGTTTCCCGCAGGGTATTGGAAAAAGGCGGTCCAGCACTGCTCTTCACCCAGCCTGCCGGCTATGATCTGCCGGTGATGGCCAACCTGTTTGGCAGTATCAACCGGATTGCGATGGCGGTGGGCGGCGGGGGGTTGTCCGGTCTCCGTCAGCTGGGGGAATTCCTGGCATCCCTCCGGGAACCCAAGCAGCCAGAGAAACTGTCAGGGCTTTTCAGTATGATGCCGCTGCTCAAGTCCTTATGGCATATGAAACCCAGGATGGAAAAGAAAGGGCCCTGCCAGCAGGTTGTCCTGGCAGGCGGGGAGGTTGACCTGTCTATGTTGCCGGTCCAGACATGCTGGCCGGGCGATGCCGGTCCGTTGATTACCTGGGGGGTGACAGTCACCCGGGGACCGGTCAAA
>CALGGD010000164.1 GCA_937916185.1 uncultured Oxalobacter sp.
CCCAATCCCCAATCCCCAATCCCCAATCCCCAATCCCCAATCCCCAAAATCAATTAAACCATGCTGGTCATCATGGAAGACAGGAATATTCATCTTCTTACGCAGTTCACGTTCAATGAAGAAACATTCCGGTGCCTTGATGTCTTCGAGATTGATGCCACCAAAAGTCGGTTCAAGGGATGCAACAATATCAACCAGTTTCTGAGGGTC
Source organism: uncultured Oxalobacter sp. (assembly GCA_937916185.1). Classification (GTDB taxonomy): domain Bacteria; phylum Pseudomonadota; class Gammaproteobacteria; order Burkholderiales; family Burkholderiaceae_D; genus Oxalobacter. The sequence continues at coordinate 211 of CALGGD010000164.1, forward strand.
CTTTTCGTCGATTTCAATATCGAAAACGTTGATGCCTGCAAATTTCTTGAACAGGACACCTTTGCCTTCCATAACCGGTTTGGAAGCCTGGGCACCGATGTCACCCAGACCGAGAACAGCGGTACCGTTGGAAATCACAGCAACCAGATTGCCTTTCGTTGTATAGACGTAAGCGTTCTGTGGATCTGCAGCAACTTCTTCACAGGCACAGGCAACACCTGGCGTATAAGCCAGTGCCAGATCATTCTGATCATTGACCTGTTTGGTCGGTTCCACACTGATTTTCCCAGCGATAGGCTGGCTGTGAAAAGCAAGCGCATTCTTTTTCAACAATGCTTTTTTCTGTTCTTGAGAATCCATATTTTTTCTTTGCTTAAAGTAAAATGAGGTTGGAAACCTTCATTCTATCAGATGTACCATCCAATTCAAAATGACTGTCGGTGATAGGTTGTTTTAATAAAAGACTTTATATGAAAATAGTAGTAATAATGTCTTTGAAATTTGTGTATTTCTATATTAATTTATTATAAATCAATAAGTTATATTTATTTAATTTATTGGACAACCTGCACATTGGTTTGCAATACTTTCCAGGGGATGGCTGTTCTGCCTGTTTGTACCCAAACAGGCAACATCTTATCAACAATCCTTTCCACAGTTGGCTGTTGCATGTTGTTGACTGATGTTATTTCTTATCAGGATATATCATCAAAGATATCTTAAAGGAACTACAATAATGCCTTGAAAACCATCTTCGATTTGCCTGGTTTCCTGTCAAGGTTGTCTTTTATCAGGCAAATTGATTTATTCACGCTGTTATTCACAAGTTGACAATTTTCCTGTGAATAATTGTTTTAATTTAAAATAGAATATTTTCAGAAGGGTTTCTGTATGACAGGTTTCACGTGGAACCTGTCAAATGGTACGGGTAGATGGATTGTATGCTGTATTCGGTTCATTATGATGTGATTGTTGTTGGCGGTGGTCATGCAGGTACGGAGGCTGCATTGGTCAGTGCAAGGATGGGGAAGAAGACACTGTTGATAACCCATAGTTTTGATACGCTTGGACAACTTTCCTGCAATCCATCAATCGGCGGTATTGGAAAGAGCCATCTTGTAAAAGAGGTTGATGCCATGGGTGGCATCATGGCACTGGCCGCTGACAAGGCGGGTATTCAGTTCCGTATATTGAATTCTTCAAAGGGACCTGCTGTACGTTCAACGCGTGTTCAGATTGACCGTTCCCTTTACCGTCAGGTAATCCGTTATGCCTTGGAAAACCAAGAAAACCTTTCTTTGTTCCAAGACCAAGTTGATAAGCTGGTTGTTGAACAGGATGGTGTAAAAGGAGCCATTACCCAAGGCGGCATCGAATTCCGTGCTTCTGCCGTCGTGTTGACAGCAGGCACTTTCTTGGATGGAAAACTGTTTGTCGGGATGAATGTTTATCCCGGTGGCCGTTCTGGTGATGTTCCAGCGGTCGCCCTGTCGTCTTTCCTGAAAGAACTGGATTTTCCACAGGGCAGGTTGAAGACAGGGACACCACCACGCCTTGATGGCAGGACAATCAATTTTTCAGTTATGAGGAAACAGCTGGGAGATTCTGACCCAATCCCTGTATTTTCTTACCTGGGTGACAGGGCGATGCATCCTGAACAGATGCCTTGCTGGATTACCTACACCAATGGGCGGACACATGATGTCATCCGTTCCGGGCTTGACCGGAGCCCCTTGTTCACCGGTGTGATTGAGGGGATTGGTCCCCGGTACTGTCCATCAATCGAGGACAAAATCCATCGGTTTTCAGGCAGGGATTCCCACCATATTTTCCTGGAACCTGAGGGATTGAAGACCCATGAATATTATCCAAACGGGGTGTCAACCAGCCTGCCGTTTGATATCCAGATGGGTTTTATCAAGACGATTCCCGGTTTGGAAAATGCACATATCCTGCGTCCGGGTTATGCGATTGAGTATGATTTTTATGATCCACGCCTGTTGAAATCTTCATTGGAGACCCGTCAGGTCAAGGGTCTGTTTTTTGCGGGCCAGATCAATGGGACAACCGGTTATGAAGAGGCAGCCGCCCAAGGATTGCTGGCTGGCATCAATGCGGCACGTTATGTCATGGGTGAGACGGCATGGGTACCAAAGCGCAATGAAGCCTATCTTGGTGTCATGGTGGATGACCTGATCACACAAGGTGTCAATGAACCTTACCGCATGTTTACAAGCAGGGCTGAATACCGTCTGAGTTTACGGGAAGACAATGCTGACCTGCGCCTGACTGAAACCGGTCACCGCTTGGGATGCGTGACCGAAGCACAGTGGGAAATCTTCGAGAGGAAACGGGAACAGACCGCCAGGGAAATCCAAAGGATGAGGACAACCTGGATTCAGCCAGCCATGTTGTCCACAGAAGAATCTGAACGGGTATTGGGCAAGACCATTGAACATGAATATTCCCTGGCTGACCTGTTGAAGCGTCCAAAAGTCACTTACCGCGCACTGGAAAGCCTGGCAGGGATGGATGGTCAGCAATGGCAGGCTGAAGAACCGTTGCCTGATGATGTGAAGGACCAGGTTGAGATTCAGATCAAATATGCCGGTTATGTTGACCGTCAATCCCGTGAGATTGAGAGGCAGGCCGGTTTTGAGAATCTGAAGCTGCCTCAGGATATGGATTACAGCAGCATCAAGGCATTGTCTATTGAAGTCCGCCAGAAACTGGAAAGACAGCAACCTGAGACATTGGGGCAGGCTTCCCGCATATCAGGGATTACACCGGCTGCGATTTCAATCCTGTTGATCCATCTTAAGAAAAACGGTCTGGTTTCTTTGGCTGACTGATGGAAGATAAAAGGAAAACGGGATGCAGATGGATGGGACCGCATTGAAAACCCGGCTTGAATCCGGTGTAAAACAACTGGGTATGGTTTTGGATGAATCAAAAATAAACCAGTTGGTCAAGTATGTTTTTTTGTTGGGTAAATGGAACAGGGTCTATAACCTGACAGCCATCCGTGATGCCAATCTGATGCTGACCCATCATCTGTTGGATTCCCTCTCTGTTGTTCCATGGGTATCCGGCTGTTCCCGTATCCTTGATGCCGGCTCAGGTGGCGGTCTCCCTGGCCTGGTCATTGCCATTGCCTGTCCGGATATCATGGTTGAGATGGTTGATACGGTCAGTAAGAAAACCGCTTTTATCCGTCAGGCTGCCATTGAACTGGGATTGAAGAATGTGAAAGTCCATACCGGGCGTGTTGAAGCATTGCCGATGACAGGTGCTTTTGATGCAATTGTCTCCAGGGCGTTTTCAAGCCTTGCAGACTTTGTTGCTTTGTCATCACATCTACTGGCTGAAAAAGGACGCTTTTACGCCATGAAAGGATTGATTCCTGAAGATGAAATCAGTAACCTTGACAGGCAATGGGCAATCGCTGAGATTGTGCCGCTTGCCGTACCTGGCCTGAATGCACAGCGCCATTTGGTCGTTATTGAAAAGAGCAAACCTGCTTCCACAATGGAAGCCAACCATCCAGAACAGTAAAGGGATACCTTATGGCTGCCGTCTTCTGCATTGCCAATCAAAAAGGAGGTGTCGGTAAAACGACTACAGCAGTCAATCTTGCATCCAGCCTGTCCCATCTGAAAAAAAAGGTCCTGCTGATTGACCTGGATCCGCAAGGCAAAAACCGCCACTTCATGACCAAACGGTTCGACCGATTCATTGACGAAAAAGGCAGAACGCAAAAACTGCACATGCAATCACTCGGCGCAATGGGGCATTTCGACTTCAATCAGGCAGGGAGCGCGAGCTACGAGCAGGCCTTCACGATTATGAACGCGCTTTCCCTTCCCCACAGCGAAAAAGCCGAGTTGTTCCGCCGCATGATTTTTAATGTGCTCGCCTGCAACTGCGACGACCATGTAAAAAATATTTCCTTCTTAATGGATAAAACGGGCGCATGGCATCTCTCGCCCGCATACGATGTCGCCTTTGCCTACAATCCCGCAGGCGCATGGACGAGCGCGGCGTGAGGCCGGAGCACATAAAGTCGCTGAAGGACATCAGCCTCCTGCCCAAATATGAGGGCATCTGCGGCATCACGGCGGAGGAACTGACCACCGTGCTACGTGAGGACATCGAAGCCATGGCTGAGCAGCAGAAGATGAGTTATGAGCAGTGTCTTGATGAATTGAGATTCTTCTACGACGGATATCATTTCAGTGAGAACAAGACGGACGTTTATAACCCTTTCAGCCTTATCAATTCACTGAGTGACAAAAAGTTTGGAACTTATTGGTTCTCCACCGGCACTCCCACCTTCCTGCTCGAAATGCTCACCAAAGAAGACCAAGTCATCACCGACCTGGAGGGAGTGGTCGTGAAGGCTGGAGAGTTCGACACCCCCA
>CALGGD010000165.1 GCA_937916185.1 uncultured Oxalobacter sp.
GTCATGGTGCAGGAATAAGTGCTGTCGAGAATGCTTCTGCATGTTTTTATTTTTATTCTTTCGGTATTCTAGCTGTCGGTATACGTGAAATTTTGATTCGAGTGTTCTATTCATTGGGTAATACAAGAACACCAGCAAAGGGGTCAAGGCCAACTATGAAGCCGTTGGTACCATGATGGAAGAAGCCGCCATGGCGGTTCCGATGGAACAGCGCACCTGGCAGAACAAAGTGGACAAAGACAACTGACAGGCTCTTTCCAGAGAAATTTCCGGCTGTCGGCAACCCGGCAGCCGTTCCTGTTCCTGCTGGCAAGTGAAACAGATTGAAACAATAATCCTGCCCCTTACTTGCAATCATCTGATAACCTTTCACCTGAAGTGACCAGCCATATGCCAAGATTGGGCATTATTCATGGTTGGAATCCCCATTTACTGCTATCATAGAGGGTTAAGGGTTTCTTCATTTATCAGGCACTGAACCGCTTTTGACCATGACTGACAAAACCAAAGAAACAGACACCAAAGAAGATTCCACCGGGTTTTCCTTAGCCCTGCTGAAAAACGAGATTATCTGGCTGGTATTGGTTGCTGTCACCCTGTATTTCTTCCTGATTTTCATCACATTCAACCGGAATGACCCTGGCTGGTCACATGCCAGCCAAGTGGATTCCATCGCCAACATGGGCGGTCGGACCGGTGCCTGGATTGCCGACATCCTGCTGTTTGTGTTTGGTCTTTCCGCCTGGTGGATCGTCCTTCCCCTGGTCAAAGGCATCTGGACAGGATGCAAACGGATTGCGGCTGTCCTGCGCAAACAGGCATTTCCTGAGCCAGGCCTGCTCCGGCAGATTGCCGCCATCATCGGTTTTTGCCTGCTAATCGTTTCCAGTTCCGGCATTGAATACCTGCGGATGTACCGGACAGATGCCCAGCTGCCCAACATCCCGGGCGGCATTGTCGGAGACATCATCGGTCAGCTTTCGCAACAGTACCTTGGCTTCACCTGCGGCACCGCATTGCTTGGCCTGACCGCCTTTATCGGTTTCAGCCTCTGCCTCCAGAAATCTTGGATTGCGATTGTCGAATGCATCGGTGCTGTTGTCGAATGGCCCTTCCTTTTCTTCCGGCGCCAACGTCCTCAGCCAACCGAACCAGTCCAAGACGGAGCTGCACCTGAAACTGCTGCTGGAAACAACCCTGAACCAGATGCCATCATCCCAGATGAGTCCGCTCAGGCAGCCATTGCCGATACCGTGGCTGAAGCACCGGTCACAACGGGTGAAGCAGGTACGCCAGAAACAGAAGCACCGGTCATCGCAGAGACCTTGACTGAGAAAGCTGAGGACAATACCGTTGGATTCACCGGTATCCGGGAACCTGTCCTTGAAAAACTCCAGGAACCTGTCTTGGAGAAAACCGTCGAATCCCCTGAACCGGTTTCCCGGTTTGGACCAAGCCCCCTTTACCCAGAAACTGAGATTGCTGATGTTGGGTCAGGCATTCAAGAAGAACCGTCCATCACACAGGCAGCACCAACCACCATCCCAGCGCCAAAGGCAGCACCTGCCATGGCACCGGTCTTGAATCCTGTCCAAGAGCAGGTTATCGCACCGGAAACAATCCTGCCAGACTATGGACCGGTTGTTCCTTCCCTGCCGCCATTGTCCCTGCTTGACCCGCCTGAAGCCCAACAGGAATCCGCCAGCCCAGAGGCACTGGATTACACCAGCAGGCTGATTGAACGGAAACTGGCGGATTTCGGCGTGAAAGTCCGGGTTGTCTCCGCATTCCCTGGACCTGTGGTCACACGGTATGAGATTGAACCGGCAGTTGGTGTCAAAGGCAGTTCAATCGTCAACCTGTCACGCGACCTCGCCCGCTCACTGTCCCTGGTCTCCATCCGGGTTGTGGAAAATGTCCCGGGTAAGACTTACATGGCACTGGAGCTGCCGAACACCCGTCGGCAGATTGTCCATCTTTCGGAAATCCTGGATTCCGACGAATACAACAACGCCTCATCCAACCTGACGGTTGCCCTGGGCAAAGACATCACCGGCAAACCAGTGGTCGCAGACCTCGCCCGGATGCCGCACCTGCTGATTGCAGGTACCACCGGTTCCGGTAAATCAGTCGGCATCAACGCCACCATCCTGTCACTGCTGTACAAGGCAACACCCGAACAGGTCCGCCTGATCCTGATCGACCCCAAGATGCTGGAACTTTCCATCTACCAGGATATCCCCCATCTGCTGGCGCCGGTTGTCATCGACATGAAAAAGGCAGACCATGCACTGAACTGGGCGGTTTCTGAAATGGAGAAACGGTACCTGCTGATGTCGAAGATGGGTGTCCGCAACCTGGCCGGCTACAACAAGCGCATCGAGGACGCCGAAAACGCGACGAAGGAAATCATCAACCACTTCGGCTTCGCTGGCGAGTGCTACCGGACGATGATCGAGCGCCTCCGCGGCGGCGACGAGCGCTTCGACCGGGTGATTTCCGACAGCGACACCGAAGCGCAGCAGATTGAAAGCCGCGACCACTACTTCGAGCGCATCCCCGAAGTCGAAAAGGAAGTCGCCCGCGCGCACGACCGGCTGGTGTCGTTGTACGCGAAGCTCCGCAGCGACGACGGCGCCAGTCCCCGCACGCAGCGCGACCGCCGACGCGGGTTCGAAGAGACCCAGCGCAAGCTTGCGGGGCTGTACGAATCGTTCTGCTTCAAGCAGAAGGCCATCGAGGACTTCTCTGAGCGCGCCGACGCGATCGCGGCGGAATTCCGCAAACTCCTCGCGGAGGTGTCCGCGGCGAAAGCGTCGCGCGCCGCGGACGCGGCGGGGCGCTTGGCGGCGGCGGAGGAAGCGGAAAAGGCGCTGGAGTGCAAATATTGCTGCACGGCGGACGAATTTCTCGAAGCGCACAAGCAGCTGCACCTCTGGCTGCGCAAGGGCCAGGCGGCGAAAGACGAGATGATCGTCGCGAACCTGCGGCTGGTGATTTCGATTGCGAAAAAGTACTTGAACCGCGGCCTCGGCTTCCTCGACCTGATTCAGGAGGGGAACATGGGGCTAATGAAGGCGGTGGAAAAATTCGAGTACCAGCGCGGGTTCAAGTTTTCGACGTACGCGACCTGGTGGATTCGCCAGGCCATCACCCGCTCCATCGCCGATCAGGCGCGGACGATCCGCATCCCGGTGCACATGATCGAGACCATCAACAAGGTCATCCGCGTGTCCCGCCAGCTCCTGCAGGAGCTGGGGCATGATCCCTCGCCGGAGGAGATCGCGGCGGAGATCGTGGCGCGGCTCGTCGAATGACCGGCGCGCAGAGCGGGCGCCTTTTACAGAAGGAGGAAATGAAGTGAAAATTCTGGTGCTCAACGGGCCGAACCTGAATTTCCTGGGGATAAGGGAAAAGAGCGTATACGGCGAACAGGACTATGAGTATTTAAAGGACCTTCTCGCAAAAAAGGCAAGGAGCGAGAGAATTGAGATAGAATGCTGGCAGAGCAATCATGAGGGTGCCATAATTGACAGGCTGCAGGAGCTCTATTATGAGGATATAGCGGGCCTTGTCATAAATCCGGGCGCCTATACCCATTACAGCTATGCCATACACGATGCCTTAAAGAGCGTTTTTGTCCCGAAGGTGGAG
>CALGGD010000166.1 GCA_937916185.1 uncultured Oxalobacter sp.
GTTTTTATTGTTATCATTTAAGATGTTGAAAAAGAAGTAACCCTTCTCTTTGCGCTGATGAACCGTATTCGCACCAAAATGCGGTTTGATTGGGCAGATTGCACACTGTATCGACAACGCAAGATGTTTTTGCCCTGTCTGGCACGGTAAGACCGCCATGCCGGCTTTTCTTTGCGCACCACAGGATGTTTGAACACATTCTTCCGCGTCAGTTTCGTGAAGTGGCGGAACGGGACACGGCTGTCAAAAGTTGTCAAACGTAAAATTGTAGAAAAAGAGAAAATGACTGAACGTAAACAGTGTTACCGCTTGCAGGTAGCAGAACCCCTGTACCGTTTTATTGAAGAAGAAGCGTTGCCAGGCACTGGTATAAAGAGCGATGATTTCTGGCGGGGTTTTGATGCCATCGTGCATGACCTGACGCCAATCAATAAAGACCTTCTTGCAGAGCGTGCACGTCTGCAGGAAGAACTGGATAACTGGCATCGTCTCAATCCGGGGCCTGTAGCCGATATGGAAGCCTATAAAGCGTTCCTGCGGAAAATCGGTTATCTGGTTCCTGTTCCGGAAAATGTCACTATTGATCCCAAGAAAATCGACCATGAAGTCTCAACCCAGGGTGGTCCGCAGCTTGTCGTGCCATTGACCAACGCACGTTATTCCCTGAATGCCGTCAATGCCCGTTGGGTCAGCCTGTATGATGCCCTGTATGGTACAGATGCCATCAGCGAAGAAGGCGGGGCGACCCGTAGTGGCCCTTTCAATCCGGTCCGTGGTCAGAAAGTCATTGACTATGCACGGGGACTGCTCGACAAATTCATTCCATTGACAGCTGGATCCCATGTGGATGTCATCCGCTATTATGTGAAGGAGGGTGCTCTGGCTGTTGCCCTCAAAGATGGTTCAGAAGCTGGTCTGAAAGAACCTTCCTGCCTGGTTGGCATCAATGGTTCTGCGGATGCCCCGGTCTCCCTGCTGTTCAAGCAGCACTATATGCATTTTGACATGATCTTTGACAAGACCAGTCCAGTCTGCGCAACAGACCCGGCTGGTGTCCGTGACATCATCGTTGAAGCTGCAACCACCACCATCCTTGACTGCGAAGATGCGGTTACCGCTGTTGATGCGGAAGACAAGGTGCTGGTTTACCACAACCTGCTTGGCGTCATGATGGGCACTTTGGAAGAAAGTGTCACCAAGAATGGCAACACATTTGTCCGCCGTCTGAATAAAGACCGCGAATACAGCTGTGTCAAGACCGGAGAGAAATTCTCCCTGAAAGGTCGCAGCCTGGTTTTTGTCCGGAATGTCGGTCATCTGATGACCAATCCTTCCATCTTGGATGAAAACAGCAATGAAGTCTATGAAGGCATCATGGACGGTGTCATCACCTCCCTGATTATGATGCGTGACCTGACCACCAAGATCAGTTCCTCTGAAGGCTCCATCTATGTTGTCAAGCCGAAACAGCATGGTCCTAGGGAATGTGCATTCACCAATGAAATCTTCAACCGTGTTGAAGCGATGCTGGGACTGCCGCAGTACACCATCAAGATCGGCATCATGGATGAAGAACGCCGCACTTCCTGTAACCTGAAGGCCTGTGTTGAAGCCACCGCACACCGCCTGGCATTCATCAACACCGGTTTCCTTGACCGTACCGGTGATGAAATCCATACCTCCATGGAAGCTGGTCCAATGATCCGCAAGGGCGATATGAAGAAGACCAAGTGGATTCAGGCATACGAAGACAACAACGTTTATGTCGGGCTGGAATGCGGTATGCGTGGTGTTGCGCAGATCGGTAAGGGTATGTGGGCTGCGCCAGACCTCATGGCAGACATGATTGAGCAGAAGATTGGTCATCTGAAAGCGGGAGCGAACACGGCATGGGTTCCTTCCCCGACGGCAGCTGTCCTGCATGCATTGCATTATCATCAGGTGAACATTGAGGAAACCCAGGCGGTCATGGATGCAAAACGTCCATTCCCGTCAGTACTGGATGATCTGCTGGTTGTTCCCATTGAAGCCAATCCAAGCTGGACGCCGGAAGAAATCCAGCAGGAACTGGACAACAACTGCCAGTCCCTGTTGGGCTATGTTGTCCGTTGGGTCAACCTGGGTGTCGGCTGCTCCAAGGTGCCTGACATCACCGATACCGCCCTGATGGAAGACCGTGCAACCCTGCGTATCTCCAGCCAGCACATCGCCAACTGGTTGCGTCATGGCATCGCCACCGTTCCACAGGTCATGGAAACCTTGAAACGGATGGCTGTCGTTGTTGACAACCAGAACGTCAATGAACCTGGCTATTACAGGATGTCTGACGACTATGAGCATAACCCTGGCTTCCGTGCAGCGTGTGACCTGGTCTTCAAGGGATTGTCTCAGCCATCTGGTTACACGGAACCACTGCCAACTGAAGGAACTGATAAATCAAATCGGACGGCATGAATGGGAAGGAGCGTCGCGAGAATGAACCGTGTTACCGGACAGATCAACGTGTATGCGCGCATGCTGGTGGTCGATGAGATCACCAACGAATCCTCTCAGATTGATCTGATCTCTGCCCAGAAGATCCGTCCCAGCGCCCAGATCGACGACATTATCGAGATGGACGTGACCCCCAAGGGTTTCCTGCGGGTGGCGGCCCTGACAGCCAAACAGGTGATCATGCAGCGCATCCGTGAGGCAGAGCGCGGCAAGATCTACGATGAATATATCGAGAAGACGGATGAGATTCTCACCGCTGTGGTGCAGCGGTCAGACGACAACAACGTCTATGTAGAGCTGGGCAACGCCGAGGGCATTCTGGAAAAGCGCGAGTGCATTCCGGGTGAGGAACTCAAGGAAGGCGACCATGTGAAGGTCTATGTGCTGGAAGTTCAGCGCAGCATCGCAGTGGGAGCCCATGGCCCTCAGGTCAAGGTATCCCGCATTCATCCCAATCTCGTCAAGCGTCTCTTTGAACTGGAGGTGCCGGAGATTGCGGCCGGCGCTGTGACGATCAAGTCGATTGCCAGGGAAGCCGGAAGCCGTACGAAGATTGCCGTGCATTCCAATGATCCCATGGTGGATCCTGTGGGTTCCTGCGTCGGCCAGCAGGGCGGACGCGTCAAGCGCGTGGTTGCCGAGCTTTCCGATGAGAAGATTGATATCATCAAGTGGAGCGAGGCTCCGGCCGAATTTGTGGCCAATGCCCTGAACCCTGCCCATGTCGTGGAAATCTACACCGCAGACGAGGGCAGAATGTGCCGCGCGGTGGTGCCGGACAATCAGCTGTCCCTCGCCATCGGAGACAAGGGTCAGAATGCCCGCCTGGCGGCCAAGCTGACAGGATGGAAGATTGACATCAAGTCCGAAAGTCAGATCCTTGGCATGGAGGATATGGAAGACGAATCGTTCATCATTGTAATTGCAAGCGATTCTATGTTTGATCGTTCGCTTCC
>CALGGD010000167.1 GCA_937916185.1 uncultured Oxalobacter sp.
AGGGAAAAATTGAAGAAGGTGCGTCTGGATACCGCAATTTCAGCGGTTGTTCAGATGTTCCTTGACATTCCATGAATCTGATGTTTACATATCAGGCATCCTCTGTTTACATCGTTGCCCTATGCCTGCTGACACACCGAAATTCAAGCTGCTGTCTTGGCTGACCAAGCAGCTGACAGAAAAGGAACAGACCGGCCTGATTTCTGCTTTCGCCACCCGGTTCAAGGTTTCCCGTCCTTTTGCATCACGCACCATCAAGTCTTTCATCGATGAGGGCTGGATTGCTGTCACGGGCAGTCCAAAGCGTCCTGTTTACATGATTGGACAGAACCGTTTGATCCACCAAACCTACAGACGGGAAGCCGTTGAGGAATCCATCATCTGGACTCAGGATTTTGCGCCTTATTTCTCCCTGCCAAAGCATATTGATGACATTGCCTATTACGGTTTCACGGAAATCGCCAACAATGCCCATGACCATTCTGACGGCAGGCATGTGCAGATTGTCATGGCTCTGTTCCACGGCAAACTCCATCTCTTCATTGATGATGACGGCATCGGCATTTTCAAGAAAATACAGCAGTCCCTTGACCTGCCTGACCCAAGGCTTTCCCTGCTTGAGCTGTCAAAGGGCAAGTTCACGACTGATGCGGACAACCATTCCGGCGAAGGGATTTTTTTCACCTCGAAGCTGTTTGATTTCTTCGATATTGAATCCAATGGACTGCGTTTCCATCATGAAAAGCAGCTGGATATCCTGATTCCTGCGCCTTACAAGCATGGGACAAGGGTTTCCATGCGCATCGCGCTTGACAGCACCAAAACCATCAAGCAGGCTTTCGATGAGTTTGCCTCACCGGAAAGCGATTATTCCTTCAATAAAACGATTGTCCCTGTACGGCTTGCCAGCATCGGCGGTGAGAACCTGATCTCCCGTTCACAGGCAAAGCGGCTGGTCGCCCGGTTTGACGGGTTCAAGACCGTCATCCTGGATTTCACCGGCATCGACATGATTGGACAGGCTTTTTCCGATGAGGTTTTCAGGGTGTTTGCCAACAGCCATCCCGATGTCTCCCTGACAGCCATCAACACCTGTGATGACGTGGAACGGATGATCAAACGGGTCAAACGGAACAGCCCCCTCTGATTTCGATTTTCCGGTAATGCCGACCCCGACATCAAACTGATACGTTTCTTCTAAGAAGAAAAACTGCCTTTTTTGGTAGAAAACCGTTCCGGCATCCCGCTGACGGGCAATCCTACCAGGTCATTTCAGCCAGCCACGGCGGTTGAAATACCAGAGCGGCCCCAAGGCGCTGAGCAGCATCAGGACGATGGCAAATGGATAACCGAAGTCCCAACCGAGTTCCGGCATCAGCCGGAAGTTCATCCCGTAGATGCTGGCAATCAGGGTCGGCGGCAGGAAGGCGACGCTGGCAACCGAGAAAATCTTGATGATCTTGATCTGGTTGATGTTGATGAAACCGACGGTGGCATCCATCAGGAAGTTGATTTTTTCAAACAGGAACGAGGTATGCCCGTCCAGTGATTCGATATCCCGCAGGATCTGACGGGCTTCCTCGAACTGATCGGCATCCAGCAGCCGACCGCGCATCAGGAAGCTGACCGCCCGGCGGGTATCCATCATGGTCCGGCGGATGCGTCCGTTCAAGTCTTCCTCTTTCGCGATGGTGCTCAGGGTCGCCGCCGCATCCTGGTCGGTGAATTCTTCCTGCAGGACCCGGGTGCTGACTTCTTCCAAGTTGCGGTAGATGCCTTCCAGCGCATCTGCGGAATATTCAGCATCGGTGGAATACAGGTCGAGCAGGACATCCTTGTAGTCGGTGATGGATCCCGGACGGGAACGGGCGCGCATCCGGACCAGACGGAAAACCGGCAGGTCTTCCGCGTGCATGGAAAACAGCCTGTTGCCTGACAGGATGAAAGCGACGGTCACGGTCTGGGAGGGTTCGTCATCATCATCGATACGGAAGTCGGTGCGCAGATGCAGGTCACCGTTTTCCGCCTCATAGTAACGGGCGGATGCCTCGATGTCCTGGACCTCGTCCTCATCCGGCATCGTGACGTTGTAGGTGTTCTTGACCCATGTCCGTTCTTCATCGGTCGGGTCGGTCATGTCAACCCAGATCGGCGAGACTTTCTCAAGGTCTTCCCGGGAATCAATCGGCACCTGGTTCAGACGGCCGTTCTGAAGGATAAACACATTGATCATAGGCTCCCCTTTTCCAACATCCCAGGGCAGGCTCCCTTGCCGGGCATCCGCCCCGCCCCGTACCACTATCACGGTTTGACCGGTTCAAAAAACATAGGCAGGATTCGTTCCGTTTCACATGCTTGCCGTTTTCCCTTTGCCCACGGGCAACTACCAGGGAACGGCGGATTGTTTATTGTATCAGACCTGCCATGCCGATATGCGCCGGACCGTCAAACAAAGGACGCTTTTTGACAGGACAAGGCCGGGATTCAGCGTTTCACCCGTTTTACCTGCCTGCGGGGGACGGCTGTCGCCGGTTTGATGGATTCCGGGGTCTTCGCCCCCCGCATCCGCTGGAGGATCAGCGATGTC
>CALGGD010000168.1 GCA_937916185.1 uncultured Oxalobacter sp.
GGGCATAATTCAGCAGAAGTTCGCGGTTACCGCTGCCCGGACATTCCTTTCCCATGAAATCGGCCACGTTTCCCAGCGGCATATCGCCAGGATGATTGCCGCATCCGAGAAGGATATCCTGATTCCGATAGCCTCCGCCGCGCTTGGCCTGATTGCTGCGGCCTCGGGTGCCGGCACGGATGCTGCGCTCGGTACATTGCTGGCAGGGCAGGGTGTGGCCATCCAGAAGCAGATCAATTTCACGCGTGATGCGGAAAAGGAGGCGGATCGGGTCGGTTTCCAGATCCTTAAACGGGCAGGGTTCGACATCAATGACATGGCGGCATTCTTCCAGAAAATGCAGCATGCCACCCGGCTCTACAATGATGCGCCGTCACAGTATCTGCGTACCCATCCCTTGACATCCGACCGTATCGCCGACGCTGAGGCGAGGGCACGTCATGAACCTTACCGGCAGCATGCAGACAGTGCGGATTTCCAGCTTATCCGCGCAAAAGCCCGGGTCGTTCAAGGGGATTTGGGCGGTGGGCTCTATGAGGCGGAAAAGGTCTTTGCCGAGCAGGTCAAGAAGGGGACCCGTTATCAGGTTGCCGCCGGTTATTATGGACTGGCGTTGATTGCCTTGCAGCGGAAGGATCCAGCGCTTGCACAGCTGAGGTTGGATGAGGCCAGGAAGATATTCAGCGATACCGTGAACCGCCAGAGCATTGCGCTCAATGTCCTGGCGGTGCAGATTGCCATGGAAAAGGGAAATCCAGCGGATGCTGTCCGGATCACCCGTAATGCGATAGACCATTTCCCTTCTTCCCGCGCGATGTCAAACCTGCATATCGAGGCGCTGGATAAAGGGCATCGGTACGATGAATGCATCCGTTTCCTGCGCAGGATGATCCAGCGTTATCCTGAAGATGCCTCGCTGCGGAAAAAAACAGCGGGGGTTTATGCGGAAATGGGCAAGAAGGGGCTGATGCATCTTTCGATGGCAGAGTATTACCATCTGATGCAGGCTAATGAAACTGCGCTTGAACAGCTGAACCTTGCCCGGCGCGAGAAGGATCTGACTTTCTATGACCATTCATTGCTCGATGTGCATGAACGGGAATGGAAAGAAGAGGTCAGGGAAGCCAAGAAAAAATGATATTCCCGGGCTGGCTGGGCAAGCCGCTAGCGGGGACAAAAAAACAGGCAGTGGCATCATCCAATGGATAAGCCACTGCCTGTTCTGTCTTTAGGGCCGGTTTTGCGCTCAGTCCCCTTTCTGGGCGATGACGCCATCGGTGTTCAGTCCCATGACATGGGAGAATCCACCATCCACATAGGTGATTTCACCAGTGATGCCGGATGCTAGGTCAGACAGCAGGAAAGCGGCGGCGTTGCCGATTTCCTCAATTGTGACATTACGGCGAAGAGGCGCATTTTTTGCGACGAAATTCAGCAGGATATTGAAGTCCTTGATGCCGCTTGCGGCAACCGTCTTGACAGGACCGGCTGAGATGGCATTGACCCGGATGCCGTTCTTGCCAAGGGACTCAGCCATATAACGGACGGTCGCTTCGAGGGATGCCTTGGCAAGGCCCATGGTGTTGTAGTAAGGGATTGCACGGCTGGAGCCCAGATAAGTCAGTGCAAGGCAGGAAGCCCCCGGTCCCAACAATGGGCGTGCGGCTTTGACCAGGGCGGGATAGCTGTATGCAGAGATGTCATGCGCAATCCTGAAATTTTCGCGGGAGAGACCGTCAAAGAAGTCACCGGCAATCGCTTCACGGGGTGCAAATCCGATGGAATGGACCAGACCATCCAGGCGTCCCCATTCCTTGGTGATTTCTGCAAAGACATGTTCGATATGCTCGTCTTTGCTGACATCACATTCATAAACCATGCTGCTGCCCATCTCCTTGGCAAAAGCCGTGATACGGTCTTTGAAACGTTCACCGACATAAGTGAATGCCAGTTCCGCACCTTCACGGCGGCATGCTTCCGCAATGCCCAAGGCAATGGAACGGTTGGACAGAAGTCCTGTGATCAGAATCTTTTTACCTTCAAGAAAAGCCATGCATGACTCCAAATAGAAAAACAGTTGTTCTTATATTGTTCAAGCCGTCAGAATGGCAGGTTGGTGCCGGTCTGGCGGACGATGTATGGCTTTCTTGTAGAAAAACCATACCAAATTCGGGAAATTTTACACCCAAATACCTGAAAAGACGCCAGTAAATGAATTTTTCATTACCTTTTTCGGTTTTTTGCGACACCCTTTTTACCGGAATCCTTTACGGATTTGGCAGGTTTTACCGATGCAGCCGGGTTTTTCCGGCTTTCTTTCGCATACGTCCCCGTTTGGACAGCGGATTCCTTGCCATGCTGTCTGGTTTTCGCCTGCCTGTCAGAAGCCGCTGTTTTCCCGTGTTCCTGCCTGACGTTTGTTTTCTGCGTACCGCCTTTTGCCGGTTGGCGGCTTTTCTGGTCCCTGCCCGGCAGAGTGGCTTTGACACGGGAGGATTTTTGTCCATGCCAGCTGTCAGCGGCGTTCCTGCCTTTCAGGCTGTTTCTGGACGTGCTGTTCCGTGCGTCCGGTCTCTTGGCATTGTCTCTGCCCTTGGTGATGAAGACATCCGGTTTCTTCGATGAGGAAGATGTGCAGACATTGCGTTTCGGCGCCATATCGAATTTCGGTTTTTCCTTCAGGGCTTCAGAAGGTCTCAGGCTGGTGGAAGGTGACATATCAACCGTATCCTCGACATTCTGGGACTCTTCAGGGGCTTTCCTGTAATCGGCTGTATAGGCGATATAGGCATTGTCCAGGACACCCGGCGCAATATCACGGTTGAAACTCGCTGTCCTTGGCACCAGGATGGTGGAACCGAACTTCAGGGCTTTCCGATAGGGGATATTGTTCGCCTGCCGGATGGCTTCAGGCGGGACATTGAGCTTCTGGGCGATATCCTCAATCCTTTCACGGGACTCGGTCACCTGGTATGACGTCCAGGATGACAGGGGGCGCGACCAGCTCAGCAGGTTGCGCTGGAACCGCCGTGCCTTGTCCTTTGGCAACAGGATATGGACAGAATTGCCACCAGGAATCACATAACGGTATTGGGGGTTCAGCGCCTTGAATTCATCCAATGGCATTTCAGACAGCCTGGCGGCAACAGCGACATCGATATCCTTGGTTTTCCCGATTTTCACAAAGTAAGGGCTGTTGTCGATTTCTGGCAGACGGATGCCGAACAGGTCTGGACGGGCAACCAAGTTCTTGACCGCCAGCAGTTTCGGGACATAATTCCGTGTTTCTGCCGGCATATAGGGGAAAATGCCATTGAACGATATGTCACGGCCAGCGGCTTCTGCTTTCCGGGTTGCCTTCATCACATTGCCTTCCCCCCAGTTGTAGGATGCCAATGCAAGATGCCAGTCACCAAACATGTCATAAAGGCGCTGCAGGTAGGTCAGCGCCGCATCGGTCGAGGCGATGATGTCACGGCGCTTGTCCTGGAAGGTGTTCTGGGAAAGGCTGTACTGCCTGCCGGTGCTTGGAATGAACTGCCAGAGGCCCTCCGCTTTTGCCGGAGAATGGGCATGTGGATTGAATGACGACTCGATGAAAGGCAGTAAAGCCAGTTCTGTCGGCATGTTCCGCCGTTCGCATTCCTGGACAATATGGAAAAGGTAACGTTCCGCCCGTCTGGTGGTCCGCTGGAAATATTCCCCGCGCTTGGCGTAGTACTTTTCATGCACAGAGACCAGATTGTTGTCGAGTGGCTGGATGCCGAAACCGGAACGGATGCGTCCCCAGACATCAACCGCGCTCACTGACAGGATTTCGGTCAATGGGTCATTCTGTACTGAAACCGGTCCAGATTCGGGATAGGCATTGGTATGGTATGCCCCGAAATCTGTATGCCAGCTGTATTTCGGCAGCGAAATATCACGTGCCTGCAATGATGGTGCCAGGAATGGGAGACAAATGGCACAGGTCACTGCAAACAGTTTCTTAAAAAAATCCTTCATTCAAAATCCTATTCGGCACTGTTCAGCCGGAACAGCGCCATAGCAGCTCATGAAGCTGCAAAAAATCCTTTATTGCTTGGGCTGAATCAGCGGGTTTGGGAAGTGTAACGTCTGTACACCCTGCCCAGTGCCCAGCAGGCAGATGCTGGCTCCTTGGCATGCAAACAGTCCAACAGTGACAACACCTGCCAGTTGGTTGATTTCAGCTTCCATTCTGCAGGGGTCCTCAATCGTCAATCCTGCAATATCCAAAATATAATTGCCATTATCCGTGACAAAGGGCCTGCCGTCCCGAACCCGCAATGCAGGGGAACCGCCATACAATGCGGCAAGCCTGCTGCTGAGGGGTTTCCATGCCATCGGGACCACTTCGACCGGCAGGGGAAAAGCACCCAGACGTTCCACCAGTTTTGACCTATCGGCGATACAGATGAACTTCTCTGCGATGGAGGCGATGATTTTCTCACGGGTCAGCGCACCGCCGCCCCCCTTGACCATTGCACCGGAACGGGTGATTTCATCGGCACCGTCTATGTAGACCGGCAAAGGGGCATCAATCTCGTCCAGTTCAAATACCTTGATGCCATGGGATGCAAGCCGTGCTGCCGTCGCCTCTGAAGAGGCGGCTGCACCGGCAATCCGGTCTTTGATTCCTGCCAGCTCATCGATAAAGAAGTTGGCGGTTGAACCGGTTCCAACGCCAATGACTTTCCCTTCAGGAACATATTGGATTGCGGCACGGGCGGCAGAAAGCTTCAGGGCATCTTGAGACATCTTGTTTGTGCTGGAAATCAGGATAAAAGCGAAACCTGTATTTTAACTGAAATTGGCAATAAATCGAACCAATCCTCTGATTTGATTTGTAAAAAATGGAAACATCAGGTCAGGCAGCCAGTCATCCATGGCATACCGGCCCAGTTGCCCGGAAATTCCATTGCATCATGGAAGGAATCATGCAGGGGGATCTATACGGTGATGCTGCGGTTTGATGGAAAATGATGGCAGGCAGTAAAGATACCGGAAAATGTGGAAAGAGGCAGACAGAACGGAATATAAAATGGATAAATCTGATGATATCTTCAAGGATACCGATATAATAGGAAAAGCATCCTTTGAAGAACCTCTTTTCATCTGAATACGGTAACACTATGAAAAATGCCGCTTTTTTTGCCGCTACCGACCTGCCTGCCGGAACCTGTGCCTGCGGTCCCATCATCATGCCGCCTGAGCTGGTGCCAGCGGAGGGTGTTTATCCTGTTGTCCAGGCTGCTGCACCGGTTGTGCAGAAAGCAGTTGAAGTCGAAGAGTTCCAGGAATATATGTCAGCTGGCTGTACAGCGACGGTACCGGCAGGTGCCCGGAAGATGTACCTTGTCATGGCGGCAATCTCTACAGCGATTGGGGCATTGATTGCCTTTGCCATCATGAATTTCACCTGATGGTCTTCCCCTGCCTGAAAGCTTTTCAACAGAACGCCTCTCCTGCCATTGATGACCATATCCAGGGGCTGTCCCTCGGTTCCAGCCTTTCCCTGACCCTTCGTTTTTTTCGAATGGTTTATTCGATTTTTGGGAATTATAATAAGAGTACCAAGCGATAAATCCTGAAATCCATTTTTTCATGGGGGCTGTCATGGAAGTGTTCCTTGTCTTCATTGCCTATTCGGTATTCATATTCGCTGGCTGCATCATGGTGCAGCTTTATCTGTTACGGAAGAAACGGGTGGATGCCGACCGTACCCGTGAAGCGCTTGAGCGGATGCTGGTCCGGGATTGTGACAATGCCCTCTCCAAATACCGGATGCAGTTTTTCCGGGTTCCCAGGAAAGATATCGGGTATCTGACCCAGGTGACATTGACACATGAGGCCAATATGCCTGAGTTCTACATTGCTTTTGCTGATTCCTGTGAACGGATTCTTGGTTATGCCAGGTTCCTGCGGCAGGAAGGGCATGGACACAGGCTGAAATATGTCCTGTCAGGTATTGTGTCTGCTGATGTGATGCCCGCCCCTTATCCTGTCCTGTCGCTCAATAATGAGCTGTTCACGCTGAATGAGGCTCTGAAAACCAATGATGTCATTGATTCCAGGATGGATAAACTGATCCAGATCCGGACAGCCATGGTGAATGCCTGATTATCTTGGTGTTGGAAAATCCTTCCCCTGTTTGAAAGCTGGTTTCTTCCAGGAGAAATCAGCTTTTTTTCTTTCTCCCCGAGCCTGTTCAAGGCTCAATGGTTTCAGACCGGGATGTTGGTCTGTCATTGATTGTGTGTCATGCTTCCAACCTTGTAAAGCAGTCTGTTTAATATGAATATTTATTTCATATTTTAAGTGTTGGGCTTTTCAAAAAAAATTGATGAACGCTCAAAAATAGCTCTATTCCCCCTGTTTGTAGACCCATCTAATATGGACGCTATGGGAGTCATATTATGAAATTTATCATCATATGATTCGCATTTTAGGTGGGTGTTCCAGCCTGATTGCGGGAGGTAATCCTGTGATTGGAAAGGCGGCGGTACAGCTGTCTGGAACACTGATTCAATCGAAAAACTTGAATAGAGGAATCGTAAAATGAGTGCAGCTGCAGCAGTTGCAGACAGCCGTGAAAACGAAGATCCACGCAAAGCCGGTGGGCTGCGCGTCTGGTATCTGATACTCGCTGTTCTGATTATGTGTATGATTTCGGGGGTTCAGTATTCTTGGACACTGTATGCGAGGCCGATGCAGGGCGTTTTAGGCGTCTCCCTGGCTGTCGTCCAGGTGTCCTTCACATTGTCCCAGGTTATCCAGTCTGTTTCCCAGCCGGGTGGTGGTTATTTTGTTGACCGTCTGGGTCCCAAGTTTCCGTTGATTGTCGGTGGTGCCATGGTCGGTGCTGGTTGGATCGGCATGGGTTTTGCGACAAACGTCCCGATGCTGTATATCCTTTATACCCTCTCTGGTGCCGGTGTCGGCATCTGCTACGGTATTGCCATCAACACGGCAAACCGCTGGTGGCCAGACCGTCGTGGCATGGCTTCTGGCTTTACCGCTGCGGGTTATGGGCTGGGTGTGCTGCCGTTCCTGCCATTGATCACCACTGTCATCCATGATCCTGACCTGGGCGTCCAGGCTGCATTGAAGATCACCGGTGTCATCATGGGCGCACTCATTATCCTGATTGCGTTCTTCATCCGTTTCCCGGGTGGTGCAAAACCCAAGAAACCGGTTCCAACGGAAAAAGACTTCAGGACCGGCGAAATGCTCAGGACCAAACATTTCTGGCTCTGCTGGCTGTCTTTCTTCTCAGTCAACTTCGGCTTCCTGTTCCTGGTTGCCAACTCCGCACCGTTCGGCCGTTCAATGGGCATTGTTGCAGGGACCATGGCGGTCTGCGTCTTGATGCAGAACCTCTTCAATGGTGGCTGCCGTCCATTCTGGGGGGCTGTCTCTGATAGGATTGGCCGTTATAAGACGCTGTCCATCATGTTCGGTGTCAATGCCGTTGCGATGTTCCTGTTCGGGCATGTCGCAAGCATGGGGGTTGTCTTCTTCATCATCATGCTGGCGGTAGCCTTCTTCACCGCAGGTGGTTCCTATGCATTGTTCCCGGCAATCAACCAGGACCTGTTCGGTACCGCATTCTCTGCACAGAACTATGGCTGCTTCTGGGCCGCTAAAGCCGTAGCTTCCATCTTCGGTGGTGGTATCGGTG
>CALGGD010000169.1 GCA_937916185.1 uncultured Oxalobacter sp.
TATCGCCCATGCCCAATACCCGGTCCGCCATGCGGTGCGGGTTGAAAGGCTCAAGGCCATCCAGCTTCTCAGAGACACCGACAAACTTGACCGGTTTGCCGGTGACCTGCCGGACAGACAGCGCTGCACCGCCACGGGCATCGCCATCCAGCTTGGTCAGGACAATCCCTGTCAATGGCAGGGTGTCGTTGAAGGCCTTGGCGACATTGATGGCATCCTGGCCTGACATCGCATCCACGACGAACAGGGTCTCAATGGGATCCAGCGCCTGATGCAGTTCCGAAATCTCCTGCATCATCTGCCCATCAATGCCAAGGCGCCCTGCTGTATCGACAATCAGGACATCGTGGTAATGGCGTTTCGCATGGTCGACAGCCGCCCGTGCAATCTCAACCGGCGTCTGAGAGGCATCCGCACCAAAGAAATCCGCCCCGCACTGCGCAGCCACTGTCTCAAGCTGCTTGATGGCCGCAGGCCGGTAAACGTCTGCCGAGACGGTGAGGACTTTCTTTTTCATCTGCTTCTGCAGATAAGCCGCCAGCTTGCCGACCGTGGTGGTTTTACCGACACCCTGCAGGCCTGCCATCAGGATGACCGCCGGTGGCTGGGTGGCAAAATTAAGCTCTGAGGCTTTTGGCCCGAGGTCCGCTCCCATGATGGATGCCAGTTCTTCCTGGACCACACCGACCAGCGCCTGGCCCGGGGTCAGGGATTCAATGACTTCCCTGCCCATCGCCTTTTCCCGGACATTCTTGATGAATGTCCGTACAACCGGCAATGCGACATCGGCTTCTATCAGGGCAAGCCTGACTTCACGCAGCATCTCTGCGGTATTGGATTCCGTAAGACGGGCTTCCCCTTTCAGGGTTTTGACGACTTTGGCAAGCCGTTGGGTCAGGTTATCAAGCATGTCTGTTTTCTGTCATGGGTTTGAGGGAGTTGCGGACGCATCTTTTTCTATTTTACAATGATTTTTTACTCTGATCCCGCACAGGATTCCTGTGCACTTTTTTCTGAAGAGAAAGCGGACCCACCTTATGACATCTGATATCGCCATTGCCCAGAATGCGAAAATGCTCCGCATCACCGAGGTTGCGAAGCGTTACGGCATCGATGAAGAATCCACGGAGCCTTATGGCCATTACAAAGCCAAAATCAACCTGGATTTCCTTGAAACCCTGAAAGACAAGCCGGACGGCAAGCTGATTATGGTCACTGCCATCAGCCCGACACCAGCGGGTGAAGGGAAAACCACAACATCCATCGGCCTGGGCGACGCGCTCAACCGGCTGGGTAAAAAGACCATCATCTGCCTGCGTGAACCCTCAATGGGCCCCGTCTTCGGGATGAAGGGCGGCGCCGCTGGCGGCGGTTATTCCCAGGTTGTGCCGATGGAAGACATCAATCTCCATTTCACTGGCGACATCAGTGCGGTTTCCCTGGCAAACAACCTGCTGTCGGCATTGATCGACAACCATATCCACCAAGGCAACGAGTTGGATCTCGATGTACGGCGTATCCTTTGGCGACGAGTCCTTGACATCAACGATCGGGCGCTTCGCAATATAGTTGTGGGTCTTGGCGGCACGGCTCACGGCGTCCCCAGGGAAACCGGCTTTGACATCACCGTGGCTTCGGAGATGATGGCCATACTTTGTTTGGCGGACAGCCTCACGGATCTCAAGTCTCGCTTGGGAGAGATCCTCATTGGCTACACTCGCCAAGGCCGCCCCGTTCGCGCCAAAGAACTTGGCATCACAGGCGCCCTTACACTCATCTTCAAAGACGCCATCGCCCCCAATTTGGTGCAGACTATCGAGCACACGCCGGCGCTCATTCACGGCGGCCCTTTCGCCAACATCGCCCACGGC
>CALGGD010000170.1 GCA_937916185.1 uncultured Oxalobacter sp.
GACTGCCAGCGCGTGGTCAAGGCTGTAACCGGCTGCCAGCATACCGTGGTGCGCCAACAGGCAGGCATAGCCTTTGCCAAGGGCAGCGACAGCGGCATCAGACAGTTCCTGAGAACCGAACAGGGCATAAGGCGCACAGGGAATGGTGTTCCCGCCCGTCACGGCAATCATATAATGGAATGGCGGGACATCCTGTTCCATACAGGCGATGGTTGTTGCAAAGGTGGAATGGGTATGCACCACCGCATGGATATCGGGGCGCGCGAGGTAAACGTCACGGTGCATCCGCCATTCACTGCTGGGTTTCGTGCCTTCAATCAGATTGCCTGCCTTGTCCAGCAGGCAGATATCGTCGGCAGACATCCGGTTGGGTTCAATGCCACTGGGCGTAATCAGGAAACCCTGTCCAAACCGCAGGCTGACATTGCCGCTGGTACCCCGGTTGATGCCATCAGAGACCAGCCTGCGGCTGGTTTCAACCAGCTGATTCCGTTTTTTCATGACAACCTCAGCCTTTGAGTATCCGTCCTGCAACCGCCTCCAGTTTTTCCAAAAGCGCATGATCCCTGGCATCTGGTGCGGTGATCAAGGCAGAATCCAACGCATGGCGGCAGGCGCATCCAGGACCAGAAAGGTCCTGCTGGATGACAGGAATGACTGCCTGCAGCAGTTTCTGGGCCTTGGCGGCATTGCCTGAAAAGGTTTCAATGATCTGCTGGACAGTGACGTTGTCATGGTCTGGATGCCAGCAGTCGTAATCGGTGACCATGGCGATGGTTGTGTAGCAAATCTCCGCTTCACGGGCGAGTTTGGCTTCAGGGATATTCGTCATCCCAATCACATCACATCCCCATCCACGGTACATCTGGGATTCTGCATAAGTCGAGAACTGAGGCCCTTCCATAGCGAGGTAAGTTCCACCCATGGCTGAGGGGATACCGAGTTTCTGGGCGGTTTCATAAACAGCTTCCGCCAGGCGGCTGCAGATCGGGTGAGCCATGGAAACATGGGCGACACAGCCTTTACCGAAGAAAGAGCGGGGACGGGAAACCGTCCGGTCAATGAACTGGTCGATGATTACAAACATCCCGGGTTTCAGTTCTTCCTTCAGGGAGCCGACAGCACTGACAGAAATCAGGTCTGTCACGCCAACCCGCTTCAAGACATCAATGTTTGCCTGATAGTTGATGTCACTGGGAGACAGCGGATGTCCCCTGCCATGCCGTGGCAGGAAAACCAGAGGCTCGCCGTTGATTTTCCCGAAAAGAAGTTCATCGGAAGGTTCCCCAAAGGGGGAAGGAACCTTCTCCCAATGGGTATCTGTCAGCCCTTCAAGGTTATAGATACCGCTTCCACCGATAATGCCCAGCATAAAAACCTCCATCATTGATTACAGGATGCCATTATCAGATGGGGAATATGATTATGCAACTGCCTGGATCAGTTTACGGGTGGCAGGGCAGGCAAAGGAAAACGGTCCGACAGCTGTCGGACCGCTTGGACTGAAAACCAGATACCCGGTTTATTTCTTGTTGCGGGCGTTTGCGGCGATACGCATACGCAGGGCATTCAGCTTGATGAAACCGTTGGCATCTTTCTGGTCGTATGCACCGGCATCATCTTCAAAAGTGGCGATGGTGGTGTCGAACAGGGAGTCTTTGACAGAATCACGGCCGACAACCATGACATTGCCCTTATACAGTTTGACACGGACGGTTCCATTGACATGTTCCTGGGTATGGTCAATCAGGGTCTGCAATGCAACACGTTCAGGAGACCACCAGTAGCCGTTGTAGATGATGGAGGCATAACGCGGCATCAATTCATCTTTCAAATGGGCGACTTCACGGTCAAGGCAGATGGATTCGATGGCACGGTGGGCTTTCAGCATGATGGTGCCCCCTGGGGTTTCATAGCAGCCACGGGATTTCATGCCGACATAACGGTTCTCAACAAGGTCAAGACGGCCGATGCCATGTTTTGCACCAAGGCGGTTCAGTTCCATCAGGACAGAAGCAGGGGACAGCTTCTTGCCATTCAGGGCAACAATATCGCCTTTTGCGTATTCAATGTCCAGGTATTCTGCTTGGTCTGGTGCTTCCTCTGGGCTGCAGGTCCAGCGCCACATGGAATCTTCCGGCTCTGCATTCGGGTTTTCCAGATAACGGCCTTCATAGCTGATATGCAGCATATTGGCATCCATCGAATAAGGGGCGCCCCCCTGTTTATGCTTCATTTCGATTTCGATACCGGCGGCTTCAGCATAGGCAAGCAGTTTTTCACGGGAAGTCAGGTCCCATTCGCGCCATGGTGCGATGACCTTGACATTCGGCATCAGGGCATAGGCACCCAATTCAAAACGGACCTGGTCATTGCCCTTGCCGGTGGCACCATGGGAAATGGCATCGGCACCGGTCAGTTTTGCAATCTCAATCAGGCGTTTTGCAATCAATGGGCGGGCGATGCTGGTACCCAGCAGATATTCCCCTTCGTAAATTGTATTTGCACGGAACATCGGAACATCGGGAAAACAAAGTCACGGACAAATTCTTCACGCAGGTCATCAATGAAAATGTTTTCTGGTTTGATGCCGAATTTCAACGCTTTCTGACGGGCAGGTTCGAGTTCTTCGCCCTGTCCCAGGTCAGCCGTGAAAGTGACGACTTCACACTGGTAAGTATCCTGAAGCCATTTCAGGATGACAGAGGTATCCAGTCCGCCGGAATAGGCGAGGACCACTTTCTTTACATCGCTCATAGTTTTCTTTCGTTGTTCAGTTGGATAGTGTGCGGATGGAACATGGCAGGGACAGCAGACCCTGCCGGATTTCAAACAGGCTCATTTTATGCTGATTCGCCTGAAACGGAAATATGCTCCAATCCAGAAAAAAGAAATTCCCCTACTGCTGGTGCAGATAGGGGAATCTGATGGATTGTTTTATGCCACCCTGCCTTTGACGAAGTATTCCAGCAGGGCCTTCTGGACATGCAGCCGGTTTTCAGCTTCATCCCAGACAACGGACTGAGGGCCATCAATGACTTCCGCCTCGACTTCCTCACCACGGTGGGCGGGCAGGCAGTGCATGAACAGGGCATCAGGTTTTGCACGTGCCATCTTGGCGGCATCGACATTCCAGCCTGCGAATGCCTTCTTGCGGATTTCATTCTCTTCTTCCCAACCCATGCTGGTCCAGACATCGGTGGTGACCAGGTCAGCACCTTCGCAGGCATCAGACGGGTCATCGAACAGGGTAAAGTGGCTATGGTCTTTGGAAACCCAGTTATAGTCGATATCGTAGCCCTTCGGTGTGGAGACATTGACATGGAAACCGAAGACTTCCGCTGCCTGCAGCCAGGAATACAGCATATTGTTCGCATCCCCGATCCAGGTCACCGTCTTGCCTTTGATGGAGCCACGGTGTTCGATGTAGGTGAAAACATCAGCAAAAACCTGGCAGGGATGATGTTCATCCGTCAGGCCATTGATGACAGGAACCCGGGAATTTGCAGCAAAACGTTCGATGATTTCCTGCCCGAAGGTCCGGATCATGATGATGTCAGACATGCGTGACATGACCTGTGCGGCATCCTCGATGGGTTCGCCGCGCCCCAGCTGGCTGTCACGGGTGTTCAGATAGACAGCGGTGCCGCCCAGCTGATGCATCCCCGCTTCAAAAGACAGGCGGGTACGGGTCGAGTTCTTTTCAAAGACCATCACCAGCGTCCGGTCGAGGAGCGGATGGTAGGTCTCAAAATTCTTGAATTTCTTTTTAATGATGCTGGCACGTTCAATCAGGTATTCATATTCAGCCAGCGTTAAATCAGAAAATTGCAGGTAATGTTTGATTGCCATATTTATGCTCCAAGCAGCTCATTTGTCTGCCCGTAGAGAAGTTTAATCTTTGATTATATGTGATTTTTTGTTTTTTTGAAAGAGTAAGTGCCAATAAAACCGAGCTTCTTCCGCCATGAGGGGAATGCCGGTGGGAGATTGTTGCTTTTTTCCGCTTAAAACAGAGCAGTCCAGCCAGCCTTCAGGCAAAACATTCCCTGCCCCTGCCCCTGCAATGGAAAAAGTCAGCTGGGTCTGAAATGGGCGACATCCACTTTCTCAACCTTGCCGAATTTCAGTTCAATGATGGCATCAGATGCCGCATCAACCCGGGCATCATGCAGGAAACGCTGCAGGTCGATCTCATAGGCTTCATCGCCAAGCGACTGGATGATGGCACCAGCATTCACCCGACGGACAGCATCAAGGATTGTGGACCAGTATTCCCGTTGGGGAAACGGGATGAACTCCTTGCTGTTTTCTCCGTATCCCCGCCCTCTCAGGTCACATTCCGTGGCATCAATGACATACTTGAACCGTTCTGGCCGGCGGAACGCATCACAGCGTTCAAGCACCATGACAGCCATCTTTGAAGGCAGCTCGATACTGCGGCGGATAAACCCATGTTCGCGGGCAATCATCACCGCCACTTCACGGTAGAACGAGGAAACATGCAGGCGGCGGCACACCTTATCGACAATGACAGCTCCCCGTTCTTCATGGGCACGGTGGTGCGGCCATTGGTTGGATGGTGTTGTCCCTTTGCCCAGGTCATGAAGCAGGACGCCAAAACGGACAGGCAGCGGATAGTCTTTCTTGGCAGCATAATCAACCGCCAGCATCGTATGCCTGTCGGTATAGATTTCAGGATGGTACTGCTCCGGTTGGGGAACATCCCAAAGTGCCTCGATTTCAGGGAAAATACGCGCCAGGGCACCGCAGTCATGCAGCAGGTCAATCATGCGGGAAGGTCTTTCTTCCATCAACCCGACCGACAGCTCTTTCCAGATACGTTCCGGAACCAGCGCATCCACCTCGCCACTTTCCACCATTGACTTCATCAGTTTCATGGTTTCAGGTGCAACCGTGAAATCGGTATAACGTGCGGTGAAACGGGCAAGCCTCAAGATGCGGACAGGGTCTTCACGGAAAGCCGGAGAGACATGCCGGAACACCTTTGCCTCGATATCTTTCTGCCCGCCAAAGGGGTCAATGATCTTGCCATCAGCATCCATCGCCATCGCATTGATGGTCAGGTCACGGCGGCTGAGGTCTTCTTCCAATGTCACGGTCGGGTCTGAATGGACAGCAAACCCCTTATAGCCCGGTGCGACTTTCCGCTCCGTCCGTGCCAGTGCGTATTCTTCTTTGGTTTCTGGATGCAGGAAGACCGGAAAATCCTTCCCGACAGGCTTGTAGCCAAGCGAAAGCATCTCCTCGACTGTGGAACCCACCACGACATAATCCATATCATGGATTGGCCGGTCCATGATGATATCCCGGACACCGCCGCCGACTTTATAGACTTCCATAACTCCCCCTGTTTCTTATTGTGGATGATCAGGGACGGAACCGACCGATCAGGATGGTGTCCATCACGGTCTTTCCGGATTCAACTTTTCTTAATGCTCAATCTGATTATATCCAGTTTCCAGGAATCCTGCTGTCAGGGGGCGATGGTGCCCAACCGTTTTTTCAGCGACTGGGTATGGCTGCCCAGTTCACCGGCATAACAGGTGGCGTTGAAAAGCACATTCTTCACATAGTCGCGGGTTTCCTGGAAGGGGATGGATTCTGCAAAGATGGCCCCTTCAACCGCGCGGGGCAGGGAGGCTTTCCAGCGTTTTGGACGGCCAGGACCCGCGTTGTAACCAGCGCTTGCCATCGCCTGCGAATCATCCAGACTGTCAAGCATCATGCCCAGATAGGCGGAACCCAGCTTGATGTTGGTTTCCATATCAGTGATTTTTCCACCATGATAGTCGGTCATGCCAATCCGTTTCGCGACATGTTTTGCCGTGGCAGGCATCAGTTGCATCAGCCCCTGCGCCCCAACATTGGACCTTGCGACAATCACAAAACGGGACTCCTGCCGGACCAGGCCATAGACCCATGCCAGATCCAACCCCAGTTCTTCTGCCGCTGATTCAAAATAATCCCGGTAAGGCATCGGGAAACGTTGGGAAATCACCACCGTATCCTTGGTACGGTCAGAGGTGTTGATCATCCGGTCAATCCTGCCAATCCGGTTCGCCAGCTCTGCGGCAACAATCAGCTGGCGGTCTTCTTTCATCTTGCGAAGTTGCCAGTTCCATTCACGCACAGCTTCAAACTGCCAGTTCATTGCATAGAACTTGCGGGCAAGGATCATTCGTTCCGCCATGTTTTCAACTTCGCTGTTGGAAACATGGTAACTGCTGGCAGGTACCACCACCCAGCCATTCAGCTCTTCTTCCGCCAGCATACCGTAGAAAGAACGTTCTTTCTCGATGGATTTGAACAGGGCGTTCGCATCATGCCGTTCACCCAGTGCTTTCAGGGCTCTCCCTTTCCAGTAAACCCAGGTTGGATTGCGTTTCAGGAAATCCGGCATCAGCGCAATCCAATCCAGGACATGCTGCCAGTCCTCATGGCGCAGTGCAGTCCGGACACGCCATTCATGGGCATATGGCGAAATGTTGGCTGTAGTGCCTTTTTTCCAGTAATCAATGGCTTCAGGTTCCAGGTCAATAGCCGAAAACACGGCAATGATGCTCCATCCCAACGCGCGTTCCTGCGAAGAAAGGGCATCTTGAAAACGGTTGAGTGAGGCGACTGCCTGAGGGCGTCCTTTGTTTGCTGCAACTTTGCCCAGCGCAAAGAAGTAGTATTCGTGACTGGTACGGTCTTCGCCAGGCCCTTTTGACAGGAATGCTTCGGGATTGTTCAATGCGCGGATAACGGCATCTTGAGAACCCCCTGCCAGGGTGGCAATCCGGGATGCCAGGTTGGGCTGTTTGGTGGCAGCGGCCAGACGGGAGAAATACCAGGCATCATCGATGCTCAATTGGTTCTGCTGTGCCATGGCGCTTAAGAGGGAATAGGCAGCGTCCCCTGCCTTCTTCATATTCAGTCCCAGCAGTTCCTTGGCTTCTGCAACCACATTGGTGCCTTTTGCCGCCTTGGACATCAACGCATAGCATTTCACCTGCACATCGTCATCCACGACAAATTTTGGATATTCCCGGTCAAAGAGCGTCCAGTCCTGCCGTTCTCCCAGCAGCAGCAGCCAGTCATTGCGCAGACGGTCTGCAATCGCTGTCCCATCATATTGGGACAGGAACGCTTCAATTTCTGCATCGGTGGCATTGCGCAGATCAGATTTCAGCCGATAATACGCAACATAGGAAGGGATTGGATAATCCTGCAGGGACTCAGCAAGCTTTGCCGCTTTCTCTGGGTTGTTCTTGCGGGCAGCTTCCCGCAGCTGTGTGAAAGCCTCATCCTGTTCAGGCGTTGTTGTCAGCTCACGGGATGCCTCGGCGCATGAAATCATCGCAAAGGTCATCATCAACAGCAGGAGATTCCTAAAACTTTTCCACATAACCCTGTTCCCTGAAAAACGGATAATGAATCTATGAGTTTACCACTGTCAGACAGTCATGCAGGACATTCATTGGCATCTGAAGAGATGATGGACAAAAAAATGCTTCGCAGACAGCTGCTGGCTGTCCGGAAAGCCATTCCTGAAGACCTGAAAAAACAGTATGACCATGCGCTTTGCCTGCGGATCAAATCATGGCTTGAAGAAAGCGCCGTGAAAACCATCAGCGTCTATCTGCCCATCCGCAATGAGCCTGACCTGATGGAACTCTATGAAACGCTGTCAGGCAAAGTCCAGATGGCATTGCCTTATGTCCCTGCCAAAGACAGTCCCTTGCAGTTCATTGCCTGGCAGCCAGGCGATGAGTTGGTGGAAGGTGCTTTCCATATCCCAGTCCCCAAGGCGATGGAACAGGTTCCGATGCCAGAAGTGCTGATTATCCCTTGTGTTGGCTATACCGCTGACCGTTACCGATTGGGTTATGGCGGCGGATTCTTCGACCGTACCTTGGAAGGGCAGGGTAATATCCTGACGGTTGGGGTGGCATACAGCAGCCTGAAAACCGCTTTCCAGACAGAAAAGTTCGATATACCGCTCAGCATCATCATTACGGAAGCTGGGATTGAATGAGCTGCTTTTCAGCATATAAGTGAAATACAGTTACATGACTGTCAGCGGCACACCAAGGGCACGGGATACCCGCAGGATGGTGTCAAAGCGGGGCTTGGAACCCTCTGCAAAAGTCTTGTAGAGACTTTCGCGGCTAAGGCCAGTGTCTTTGGCAATCTGCGCCATGCCTCTGGCACGGGCGACATCTCCCAGAGCTTGAAGAATTTCTTCCGTGGTGCCATCAGTCATGACATACTTGATGTATTCCCTGATGGTTTCTTCACTGTCTAGGTATTTGGCTGGATCAAAAGGGATGGTTTCGACAGTCATGACTTATATCTCCTTCGCAATGTCGATTGCCCGTTCTATATCTTTCTGTTGGGTACGTTTATCTCCGCCGCAGAGCAGAAATACTACATGCATATTCCGGATGGTGTAGTACACACGGTATCCAGAGCCGACATCAATGCGCATCTCAGAAACGCTATCACGAATGGATTTATGGTCACCGAAGTTTCCATGTTCTACGCGTCTGACACGGCTGATGACAGCAGCTTTGGCAATCGGATTCCTCATAGATGCCAGCCATCTATCAAAGATGCGGGTTGCAGTAACAATGTATCTCATGGCAGAAATTGTAATCATTTGAATACACAAAATCAAGAACCGCTTTATCTCAGGTTGCCTCCTTCACCGTCCATCTCACCGGTTGTGTAGCTATATCTGTCGGTGCGCAGGCTGTCTGCATAGGCAGTGCGGGTCAGTACCAGACAGGCAAAGGTGGCCAGAAACGGTTTTTTCAGCATAAACACTTATGTTCAATCAAACGTGAACGGTTGTCTGTGAAGAGGGGTGTTTCCGGACAAAGCGGATGCTATAACCAAGGCTGTTTATGATACTCAACAGTGACCTGAAACTAGGGTTGCCATTGTCAGAGAGTGCAGTATAGAGGTGTTCCCGAGACATCCCTGTTGCTCTTGCCAGTTGGCTCATACCTTTTTCGCGTGCAATTTTGCCGATGGCATGAAGCAGAAGGGTTCCTCCATCGTCTTCCTTTGCACATTCTTCAAGATATTCCAAAATCTCTTCTTCGGATTCCATGGAGTCTGTCAGTTTCCAAGTCTTGATACCGTATTTCTTATCAATGTCGGTCATTGTCTGCCTCCTTGATTTCCCTCGCTAAATCTTTGACTTTCTGGATGTCTTTTGTTTGACTGGCTTTGTCCTGCTTTCTAAGCCGGTAGTCAAATTGTTCCGTACTTAAAATCTCATGCATAGTTAAATTGTAAGATAAAAATTACATTTTATGCAAAGAAAAATAAAGTCGTGCATAGATGAAAACAGGATTTTTTCTTGATTGACGGTATCAATATTGATATCATCTATGAAACCACGAGGAGAAATGAATGAATCCTGAGAAACTGCTGAAGCAGATGAGGAATGCCTCGCAGGATGTGCGTTTTTCTGACCTGGAAGCAGTCTGCCGGCATTTTTTTGGCAAACCACGGCAGACGGGAGGCAGTCATCAGGTTTACAAGACACCTTGGTTTGGTGACCCACGCATCAATATCCAGAACAGCAGGGGCAAAGCGAAGCGGTATCAGGTCATTACCGTACTTGCAGCAATCGAGAAACTGAATGCCATGGAAAAGGAGAAACATTGATGGACGCAAAAAAATACACTTACCGTGTCATCTGGTCTGAGGAAGACCAAGAGTTTATCGGTCTCTGTGCAGAGTTTCCTTCTTTGTCCTGGTTGTCTCCTACCCAGGCAAAGGCGTTGTCAGGTATTGTGAAACTGGTCGGTGAGGTCTTGGCGGATATGCAGGCAAACAATGAAGTCCCTCCAGAGCCGTTGTCCACCCGGACTTTCTCAGGACGTTTTGTTGTCCGTACAACACCTGAAATCCATCGTCAGCTGGTTATCCGTGCAGAAGAGAACGGTGTCAGCCTGAACCGCTATATCAATTCGATGTTCTGATGAAGTGTGACATTATTCCTTTTGGCTTAAACGCTTAGAAAGGATTGCCAGCAAACATTGGTGGGAGAGGGGTTGCCGTCAATTTTGCCTTGTTGGCATCTTTTCTTCTGGTCTGTTGATGACTGGTAGATTTAATTTTGGTGTTTTTCCCTTTGGTTGATCTGCCTGTTTTCAGGTTGGTGGATGCATTTGAGTCCATTGATTCTATTTTTTCAAACTGTGCCAGCATGGCCTGCGCTTCAGGATTTCCCAATCCCGCTGATTTTCTATACCATTCCTTTGCTTTAGAAAGGTCTGGCAGGGTACCAATACCATAGTCATAACACCAGCCTAGCATATACATGCCTCTGGCGTTGCCAAGATTGGCTGATTGGTTGAAGAGGTAAAAAGCCATTGAGGCATTTTGCTGGACGCCTTGCCCATTTGCATACATCAGCCCCAGGTTCACCTGTGCTTGGGAATTGCCTTTGTTTGCGGCAAGCTGGTACCAATATACAGCTTGTGAGAAATCTGGCGTGACACCCAATCCAAGCTGGTACATGACCCCAAGATTGAGCTGTGAATCAACAATATTATTGTCAGCAGCCTTTTTATACCATTTCACAGCCTTTTGATAATCGAGGTTCGTGCCAAATCCATTCTGATACATCCATCCTAGATTGTGCATTGCCCAGGAGTGATTGCTGTCAGTAGCTTTTTCGAAGAGTTTGAAGGCCTTATCTAAGTCTTTGGCTGTTCCCCAGCCATTCAGGTACATTAAGCCCAGTCTGTTTTGAGCATCGGGAAGTCCTTGATTGGCTGCTTTGGTATACCACTCGAAAGCCTTGTCAAAGTCTTGAGGGACTCCCAAACCATGGGTATACATGATGCCCATATTGTTCTGGGCAATATCCATTCCCTGCTTGGCAGCCTTTTCATACCATTCGACAGCTTTTGTTAAGTCCTTTTCAATACACCATCCGTTGTGATACATCAGACCGAGGTTGTTCTGGGATTTGTCATATCCTTTTTCAGCAGCTTTTTTATACCATTCAACCGCTTGGCAATAGTCTTGGTCTACGCCTTCCCCATTCTGGTATCTCCAGCCCATATTATGCTGATAGAGTGCAATTCCCATATTGGCCATCATTTCGTCCGTTGCCGCCATCAGACTCATGGCAGAAGACGGGCATGAAACCATAGACAATGCCGTCAAGCCAATCAGCGTTTTATAAAGAGGGGATTTCAGATTTTTTGAGAGATTCATTTTTGATTCTGGTTTTAAAGATTCCAAGTGAACATCGGTGCCTTGATTTTCCGGGCGGGCTTTGATTGAGGACGTGGTGGTTTACGTTTGACTGCCAAGGGTTTCTTTTTAGGGGCGGTAAGTGACCTTAAAGCATTCAGGGCATCTTTGTTCCCCTGATTGGATGCCTGTTCAAACCAATAGATTGCCGTTTCACGGTCCTGTTCGACACCTCTACCTAGGCGGTAGGCATTCCCCAGATGGAATTGTGCATAAGGGTTTCCCTGCTCTGCCGCTTTTTCATACCAATAAGCGGCAGTCTCATAGTCTTGGGTAACACCTTTGCCTCGCGCAAATCTTGACCCTAGGTTGAGCTGTGCATAGGAATACCCCTGTTCAGATGCCTTCTCATACCAATAGGCAGCAGCCTCCTCATTCTGTGGAACGCCGCTGCCACTGGCAAAAGCCCATCCCAGACCATTCTGCGCCATTGCATTGCCCTGTTCTGCAGCCTGTCTGTACCAATAGACCATCATGGCATAGTCCTGTTCTACCCCTTTGCCTGAAAGGTACAGTTTTCCTAGGTTGAACTGAGCCAAGGCATGCCTTGGTCTGCTGCTTTCTGATACCAATACAACGCTTGACTGTAATCCTGTTCAACGCCTCTGCCATAGGCGTATAAAAAACCAAGATTGAACTGGGCGTAAGCGTTTCCCTGAATGGCTGCCTTCTGGTACCAGGATGCCGCTGAATAGTAATCCTGCTCAAAACCACAGTTTCCTTTTTCAAAATACAGTCCCAGTTTATTCTGGGAAACAGCATCTCCTTGGTTGGCTTTCTCAATCAGGATTTCGTCAGAAATCCCATTTTCTTCACAGGCAAAGCCTGTAGACGGCAGAACCATAGTGAATGCCAGGCAACCATATGCCAGGAAATGTTTAAACTTTAATCGATTCATATTATTTTCTTTCAGGGGGATATCCAATTATCGGAGATATTGCCTTAATCTTTCCGTCAGTGCTTTTTCCTTGGGAACGACACAGTTCAGATAAGCTGTTTTCTGAATGATTTCGTCATTGGAGGCGTTTTTCGCTTCCATCTTGCATTCATTGTCAGCTTGTTTTACTTCCTCAGTAATCAAGGGTTTCAAAGAAA
>CALGGD010000171.1 GCA_937916185.1 uncultured Oxalobacter sp.
GTCATGCCGGGAATATCCTTGGCATGGTCCTGGAGGCGGTTCATGATGGTATGGATATCCTCCCGGTCACCTTTGGGTTTCAGGTTGATCTGCATATGCCCGTTGTTCAGGGCCGGGTTGGTGCTGTCCACGCCGATGAAAGAAGAGAGGTTCTCGACATCAGGGTCTTCAAGAACCATGTTAATCAGTTTTTCCTGCTGGGCGGTCATGGCTTTGAAAGAAGTGGATTGCCGGATTTCGGAAACCACCTGAATGACGCCTGAATCCTGCACGGGGAAAAAGCCTTTGGGGATCAGCAGGTACAGCAGCGCGGTGAAGACAACCGTACCAAGGGTTGTCAGCAGGGTCAGCTTCTGGTGGGCAAGTACCCATTTCAGACCAGTGGCATAATGCTGGATGACTTTTTCCCAGAAGCTGTTCACCGCTTTGAAGAAACGGGATTCCTGTTCCTTTTTGCCTTCGGTCGTCGGTTTCAGCAGACGGGCACTCATCATCGGTGTCAGC
Source organism: uncultured Oxalobacter sp. (assembly GCA_937916185.1). Taxonomy (GTDB): domain Bacteria; phylum Pseudomonadota; class Gammaproteobacteria; order Burkholderiales; family Burkholderiaceae_D; genus Oxalobacter. Next base: position 505 of record CALGGD010000171.1, read on the forward strand.
GTCAGGGAAATCACAGCAGAAATCAGGATGGAAACGGCGAGTGTGACCGCAAATTCCCGGAAGAGCCTGCCGATGACATCACCCATGAACAGCAGGGGAATCAGGACAGCAATCAGGGAAACCGTCAGCGAGATGATGGTGAAACCAATCTGTTTGGCCCCCTTGAGTGCCGCCTCAAGCGGCGAGTCTCCCGCTTCGATGAAACGGGAAATGTTTTCAATCATCACAATGGCGTCGTCCACCACAAAACCTGTGGCGATGGTCAGCGCCATCAGGGACAGGTTGTTCAGGGAGAAACCAGACAGGTACATGACACCGAAAGTGCCGATAAGGGACAACGGCACTGCAATGGCAGGGATGATGGTGGCAGTCAGGTTCCGCAGGAAAAGGAAGACCACCAGCACCACCAGGGCGACAGACATGACCAGTTCATATTCCACATCACCGACCGATGAGCGGATGGAAACAGTCCTGTCGGAAAGCAGTTCGACATCAACCGCCGCAGGCAGGCTGGTTTTCAGCTGGGGCAGGGCTTCTTTGATTCTGTCTGCGACTTCAATCACATTGGCACCGGGCTGGCGCTGGACCGTCAGGATGACAGCAGGCTTATTGCCAGACCATGCGGCAAGGTTCTCGTTCTCAGCACCATCAAAGACGGTTGCGATGTCTTTCAGCCGGATAGGGGAACCTCCTTGATATGTGACAATCACGTCTTCATATTCCTTGGCGGATTTCAGCTGGTCATTGCCGTCGATGGTCGATGACTGCAATTGACCGTCAAAACTTCCCTTGGCCTGGTTGATGTTGGCGGTTGCAATGGCGGACCGGACTTTCTCCAGCGTGATATTCCGGGCGGCAAGAGCTTTTGAATTGGCATGGACGCGCACAGAATATCACGCTGGAGAAAGT
>CALGGD010000172.1 GCA_937916185.1 uncultured Oxalobacter sp.
AAAAGTCCCGAAAATCCGATAAACAGCTTAAATTTTACATTCTCAGCTCCGGGCTTAAGCGCAAAAAATACCGAAAAACACAACAAAATCAGGATTTCAGGATAATTTCGGCAGATTTACAGAATAAATTGAAATCTGCCGAAGTTTTGATGGGCGCAAATCCTCTATTTGAGAAAAATTTTCTGGATGCGGGTTCAGCTCCCGCCGCCGTAATTGAATCCGGGAATTTACCCAAAGCCCTTTTCTTTAAGTGGGTTGCATTGTATGTTGTCAGCATTGCGGAAACAGATGCCAGAAAGCCAAACGATGACAGCAGACCAGAAGACACCGCCGGGATTGCAGGTTTTCCTTGACAGGATCAAGGGCGTATTGGCGCAGGATGTCATTGAGCTGGATCTGAGCGCCACGCCTTTTGATGATTTAGCGCCGGTGAAGGCACTGGTCAACCTGGAGAAACTGGATATCAGCAAGAGCAAAGTTGTTGATATTTCCCCGCTGGAAACGCTGGTGCAGCTCAAGGAGCTGGATGTCAGTGAGACGGTCATTACGGAAGCCGGTTCACTTGCGAGGCTGAAAAACCTGAAAAAGCTGAATCTCAAGGGAACCCAAATTCGGAAGGTTTCCGCCTTGTCGGATCTGGCGGAGTTGGAGATGCTGGATCTCAGCGGTACGGAGATTTCCAACCTTTCTCCCTTGGAAGGCCTGAGAAACCTGAAAGCTGTCGATTTACGGGGAACCAAAGTCAAGAAAATCGCACCGCTGGCTGCATCATGTGCCTGTCTGGAAGAACTGGATATCCAGGGGACACGGGTCAAGGATATTTCCCTGCTCTCCTGGCTGAGGAACCTGAAAGCACTGAATATCAGTGAAACGGATATCTTGGACATCTTCCCTTTGAGGACGCTGACCGATCTGGAAAGATTCGATGCGCATCAGACAGCCATTGCGGATATTTCCGTCTTGCGGTCGCTGAACCGGTTGACAGAGCTTGATATCCGGCAGACACGGGTGACTGATGTCACACCGGTGGCATCGTTGGTCAATCTCAAAAAACTGTACCTTTCAAGGATTGATGACCTTTCGCTGCTGAAACCGTTGGTCAACCTGGAAAGGCTGGATCTGAGTGATACGGATATTCCTGACCTGTCGCCACTCTTGCATCTGACCAATCTGGCGGAACTCAGTCTGAGGAATACCCCCGTTTCTGATATCGTTGCCATCACCGCATTCAAGCATCTGAAGAAACTGGATATCTGGAATACCAGGGTCACGGATTTTGCGCCTTTGAGACAGATGAAGACCTTGGAGGTGCTGAACATTGGCAGAACCGCCATCACAGACCTTTCGCCACTCAGGGCGTTGCGTGGTTTGAAAGAACTGACGCTCTGGAATACGGCTGTCACGAACCTTCAGCCGTTGGCATCATTGAAGTCTCTGGAAAGGCTGAATCTCCGGGATACCCGGATATCGGACCTTTCTGCCTTGGAACAGCTTGAGAATCTGAGGGAGCTCAATATCGGTTATACCAATGTGATGTACCTGAATCCCCTTGAGAAGCTTTATGCCTTGGAAAAACTGGATATCCGGGATACCTATGTCAAGAATATTTCGCCCCTGTCTTCCCTTGAGCGTCTGAGGGAACTGATCCTGATTGATTCCAAGGTGGAGAACCTGGCGCCTTTGAGACGCCTGAAGCTTCTGCGGGTCAAGCTGTAACGGCAGAAGGGCTTGGCGCAGAAGAAGACAGACACCCTCTCCCTTCTGCTGGTTTTATGGGAGACCCACAAAACCAGCAGTGGTCTGGGGTCATCAGCCAGTCATCACAGTTTTGCGTCAATACTGGTCTGGCCGGTGTACTGGAAGGTCTTCTGCTTGTTGGTCTTGTTGACGTATTTGTAAACAACGATAGACCTTGTCTTGGCGGGGATACGGTCGCTGTAATACCCTTTGTCATCTGTCATACCGTATTTCCGGTAAGCATCATCACTCCGGACATCACCGGTCGGTGCCAGTTTCGTGTCTGAAACGAAGATATGCGCATAAGGAGCCGACTTGATGGTGACGGTGATTCCTTGACCCAGTGCGCTGCCACCGGAGCTGCCGGTCTTGTCTTTGGGCTGAACAACAGCATTCACAACACCCCCCAGGTCAAATGCATGGGCTGCTGTGGCGCAGAGCCCGAAAGAAAGCGCAGAGAAAGCCGCCATGGCAAGGGTTGATCTGAGTTTCATAATGCCCCCTCTTTGTTGATTGAACATATTTTGATGATAACAGCTATTGCAGACCTTATCATACACTTGTAATCACAAGGAATTTCTAGGGAAGAGTCCAGATGAATTTCCAATAAAAGGCTTGCTTGCCGTTATAATGAGATATTCCCAACTTTCTGATGCGAGGAAAAAATGGCTGATTCTACCTGTCCATCCTGTGGGGCACCGATATCTGGTTCCGTTTCCACCTGTCCTTTCTGCAACGGCCCGATTGCACGTTCCCAACCGGCTTCTTCACAACCCAGCAGACCGGTGATGTCCGATGAAGATGCGGATGATGCGCAGTTCGGCAATAACCCTGTCCAGAACCAGCCGTTTGAACAGGAACCGGTGATGGAGCAGGAAGAGGCCTATCAGCCCCAGCCCCAGCCTCAACGCAGCCGTACCAAGCTGTGGATCATCATTGCGGTGATTGTCATCATCGCTATCCTCATGTACAGCTGCAGCGGCAGTGATGATGGCAAGGCGCCGAAACCGGCAAAATCCGTGGCGACACAGACGAATACCGCCAAGACCAATGGGCAGCCTGTTGTTGTTTCCACCGGACTGGATGGCAACCAGACAGCAGCTGCTGGCAATATGAATGTCAATCAGCTTTATGCATCCATGAAGCAGAAGATGGCATTGGCGCAGAGACGTTATACCCAGGCATGGAACAAAGTGCCGGTGGAATACCGCAGCACAGCACAGCAGTCCATCAGTACGCTGCCGAAACAGGTGGATGCGAAATGCAAGACCTTGGCAAGGCAGTACATGACGCCAGGACAGGACACAGAGCGCCGGGCGATTTACCTGAAGTGCAACATGGATCATCTGAACGTGCTGAACAGCGCGATTGAACGCTATGCACAGGATGTCCGTAACGGCAGCGCAGGTGATTTCCTGAACTATGCCAACCCGCAGGGACTGTTGAACGCAAACTGGACATACCCCCGCTGATGGCAGCCAGTTGATTCTGCAGAAAAAATCCCCAGATGGGCGTCTGGGGATTTTTTATCGGCCTATGAAAAAGATGCTGGGTTATTCAACCTTGGCTTTTTCACGCAGGCCACGGGCATACTGGGCAAGTTTTGCCTGTTCCATTTCGGCCTTGAAACGGGGTTTCATCTGGTCATAGGTCGGCAGTGCCTTGGAATCGACCAGCTTGATGACATGGAAGCCGAAAGGAGACTGGACTGGAGCCTTCGTTGTCTGTCCCTTGCCCAATGCCATGACGGCATCGGCAAATGGTTTGACGTAACCGGTGGCAGGGGACCAGCCCAGGTCACCGCCATTGGCCTTGGAACCATCCAGGGACTTGGAGGAAGCCAGTTTCTCGAAATTGCCACCCTTGCCCAGCTGGCTGATGATGTCTTTGGCTTCAGCCTCGGTCTTAACCAGGATATGTTTGGCGTGGTACTGTTTGCCTTTGTTGGCGGCAGACCACTGGTCATACTGAGCCTTGACATCTTTGTCGGAAACAGGGTTCTTCTTGAGATAATCCTGCGCCAGGGACTGTTTCAGCATGCCACGGCGTGTTGCATCAAGCTGGTTCTTGAATTCTGTGGTATTTGCAATCCCCTGTTTTTCTGCTTCCTGCACCATGACTTCATCCATGATGAGTTCTTCACGGATGCCTTTACGGAGTTCAGGGGAATCCTTTGCTCCACGGGCGACAAAGTTTTTGACAATGGCATCAGACCTTGATTCAGGGATGCCTTTCCCGTTGACGGTTGCAATATCTTTTGCGGAAGCCGTGACAGACATCAAAGCGACGGCGAGGACGCCGAGAACAAATGATTTTTTCATGATGAGATTAAGAGTTCCTGTTGAAAAAAGCCAAATATACAATGAAATGGTCAGGATTTCCTGTTTTTTTTCAGAAAGTTTCAATTTCCAGTGCCCAAGAAGCACAATTACGGTATCTTTCGGTTGGGTAGCCCTTTTTTTATGTTTTGCCCAGAAGGGACTCCTGGCGTCTGATAATTGACAGGGTTGACCTGGTTTGACAACAGCGATGAGTTTGCAGAAAAAGATTTTCCGTTTTCTCTTGGTTCTCGGCATTGCCTTGGGAACGATGCAGGGAGGGAACGCAGCCAACCCTGCTGATCCGGGCAAGGTGCTGCATACCGTTTTCACTGCACAGGAAACAGGCTTTGATCCGGCGGTTGCCAGCGACCTCTATTCTTCCCAGGTCATCCGTTCCATCTGTGAGCCGTTGCTGACGTATGATTATCTGGCGCGCCCTGTCAGATTGGTGCCTGAGACGGCGGCATCATTGCCGGACATCTCAGCGGATGGGAAGACCTATACCATCACCGTCAGGAAAGGCATCTATTTTGCGGATGACCCGGCATTTGGCGGCAGGCGCCGTGAACTGGTGGCGGCGGATTATATCTATTCCCTCAAGCGGCTGATGGATCCTGCTGTGCGTTCCGCCTGGGGGTGGCTGATCCAGGGCAAGATTGTGGGATTGGATGCGTTGGCGGCAAAAGCGGCTAAGACAGGACGGTTTGACTATAAGGCGAAAGTGGCTGGGCTTGAACCGGTCAACCGCTACACATTCCGCATCCATCTGACCCGTCCTGACTACAGTATGCTGCATATCCTGGCGCATACCCCGACCGTGGCGGTGGCATGGGAAGTGGTGAACCGTTACCGTGACCGCAATGGACAGGTGATGGCGAACCCGGTTGGAACCGGACCTTACCGTCTGGAAAGCTGGCGGCGTGGTTCCCAGATTGTTCTGACGGCGAATCCTGCATATCGGGGATTCATCTGGGATTTCAAGGCAGGGGATGATCCGGACGACCAGCGGATTGCTGCTGAAATGCAGGGCAAGGCGATGCCGCAGATCGGCAGGGTGGTGATTGATGTGATTCCTGAAGACCAGTCCCGCTGGCTGGCATTCCAGAACCGTGAGATTGACGTGTTCAGTCTGGAAGGACCGTTGGCGCCCCGTGCCCTGTCAGAAGACGGTCAGCTGAAACCGGAGCTGGCTGAGCAGGGGGTACGGCTTTCCCGGTACGTTGAACCGGAACTGATCCAGTTCTATTTCAATATGCGTGATCCAGTCGTCGGTGGGCTGTCGAATGAGAAAATCGCCCTGCGCCGTGCCATCATCATGGCGCATAATGTGCAGGAAGAGATCGATGTGGTCTGGAACGGGCAGGCGGTCATGCTGCATTTCCCGATTCCACCGGGCGTGGCGGGTTATGATGGGTCCTATCAGGGCATCATCGGTTTTGAGCCGGATACCGCCAATGACCTGCTGGACCGTTATGGCTATGCCAAAGGTGCGGATGGCTGGCGCCGTCAACCCGATGGTTCCCCTTTGGTGATTGTGTTTTCAGCACGGGCAGATTCCACCGGTCAGCAGCAGTTGGAAATGTGGAAGCGGACTTTCGACAGTCTCAGCATCCAGATGCGCGAAGACCGCCGTCCTTTCCCTGACCTGCTCAAGGCGGAGAAACAGTGCCAGCTGATGATGCGGGAGATGGCCTGGATCGCCGATTACCCGGATGGCGGCAATTTCATGCAGCTGTTCTACGGGCCGCATATCGGTCAGAGCAACCATGGCTGTGTCAGCATCCCGCAGTTTGATGCGTTTTACGAAGAGGCCGCCATGCTGCCTGATGGAGAGGAACGCGACCTGCTGTACCATAAGATGGCAAGGCTGCTTGAAGTCTATACACCGGCAGGCATGGGCTATGCGCATTACCGGAATATGTTGGTCCAGCCGTATGTCATGGGCTATAAAAAGCATCCGGTCATGCATCATGAATGGGTTTACAGTGATATTGATATGACCAAGAAATGATGAAGTCTGTGCCGTATCAGGCTATCATTCTGATTTTCAAGATTGAGTGATTGAACATATGAAAAACCGAGTTCCTGCTGTGAAATCCCTGCTCTCCGCCGCATTGCTGGTATTGGGCATATCGTATGCCACCCAGACAGTTGCAGCGGCACCGGTCATGCCGGTGCCAGCGGCGGGTGATATCGAATCCCAGTGCAAATCGCAGCTGGATATCCTGAAAAAAGGCGTGGATGACCTGTCCCCCC
>CALGGD010000173.1 GCA_937916185.1 uncultured Oxalobacter sp.
AAGGTGAAACCGAGTTTTGCGGCGAAACGCACCACACGCAGCATCCGGACAGGATCCTCACGGTAACGCTGCTCCGCATCCCCGATGATGCGGAGCGTCCTCGAGCCCAGGTCATGGATGCCCTGATGGTAATCGAGCAGGGTCTGGTCGGTCGGATTGTAATAAAGGGCGTTGATGGTGAAATCCCTGCGGGCGGCGTCTTCGGCCTGTGTGCCGAAAGTATTGTCGCTCAGCAGACGGCCGGACTCGTCCACTTCAGTGGGTTTCTCGGAACTTCCCCGGAAAGTGGTCACCTCAAACAGGTCATCCCGTCCCATACGGACATGGACAATCTGGAAGCGGCGGCCGATCAGGAAAGCACGGCGGAAAAGCCGGCGGACCTGTTCAGGGGTGGCATCGGTCGCCACATCGAAATCTTTCGGTTTCTCGCCCAGCATCAGGTCGCGTACAGCGCCGCCGACAATGAAAGCGGCATAGCCCGCCTGCTGCAGGGTCTTCACCACACGGATGGCATTCCTGGAGACAAGGCTGATGTCAATGCCGTGTTCATGTGCCTGGAGGACGGCAGGGGAATGGCCTGTGGCGGGGACAGTGCCCGCTTTCCCCGGTTCCGCCGCCGGTTTCCCTTTCCCTGGGGACAGGCCAAAAATCTTTCTCAGAAAATCAATCATTGAACAAATACAGTAAAGCCCATCCTTTCGCCTGGGCATAGGCTTTCAGACGGTCATTCGGATTGGCTGCGACAGGATGTTTCACCTTTGACAGCAATGGAATGTCGCGGTCTGAATCACTGTAAAACCAGCTTTCTGCAAAACAGTCAAAAGACAGCCCCATGGAAGCCAGCCATTTTTCAGTGTGCTCAATTTTACCTTCTCCTGATGTCGGTGTGCCAATCAGGTTCCCTGTCAGCTGACCGTCAGGGGCTTCTTCCGGGACAGCGGCAATCAGGTGTGCCACACCGAACGCCTTTGCAATCGGTTCCGTCACAAACCGGTTGGTTGCCGTCACGATGGCTGTCAGATGCCCCTTGTCAAGATGGCTGTTGACCAGCCTGCGTGCGGCAGGGCGGATGTTCGGCAGGATGACCTCTTCCATATACTGCTGGCGCCAGGCGTCCAGCCGGGCACGGGGAATCCCTTTCAGTTCACCCAGGGCGAACGCCAGGTATTCAGCCGGGTCCAGTGTTCCGGCGATATACTGGTCGAAGAACATCTGGTTCTTCTTTTCATAGGCATCCCTGTCCACAGCGCCGATGCGGACAATGAACTGTCCCCATTCATAATCAGAATCGATGGGCAGCAGGGTGTTGTCGAGGTCAAACAGGGCAAGCGTATCAGTCATCTTTCAGTTCCAGTTTCTTCTGCAGCAGGTCATGCAGGAGCGGCAGCGTGACCGTGCGTTTCATCTGAAGGGAATAATGGTCCAGCTCATCCAGGATATGGATCAGCGAATGCAGGTCCCGGTCGTGATGGGACAGCAGCCATGGCAGGACACCGGCGGAGAGGTTGAGTCCCCTTTTCCGCGCTTGGGCGGACAGGACCTGGAGTTTTTCCTCATCGGTCAGGTCCTGGAGCTGGTAGGCCAGCCCCCAGCAGAGCCGGCTGCGCAGGTCGTCCCGGAGCGGCAGCGCCATCGGTGCACAGGCACCGGCGGAGACAAGGTATGCCACCCGGCTGTCGCGTATCTGGTTGAACAGGTTGAATGCGGCGATCTGCCCGGGAGGGGGCAGGGCGTCACAGTCATCCAGCAGGTAGAGGGAGACATCCGGTGAGTAGGCGAAATCCCCCAAGGGAGCGGATGGGGGGATATAACGTGCCGGCGCCGCCTGTGCCAGGGACTGCAGCAGATGCGTCTTGCCGGTGCCGGGGGCACCCCAGAGATAGGCGAAACGGTCAGGCGACTGGCGTCTTGCCATGGCGTTGAGCTGCTGAAGGACCTCCGCATTCCGTCCCGTCACAAAATCCTGCAGGGACGGCGGCTGTGGGGTTCCCAGGTCAAGCAGCAGCTGATTCCGCATGACGCCTGTCAGCCCTTGTAAAAATGGCTGGCGATATAGGCTTTCCGCAGGCGCCGGAAAGCCACAGACAGGACAGCAGATGAGGGCAGGGCGATCAGGATACCGACAAAACCGAAAAGCTCTCCGAAAGCCAGCAGGGCGAAAATCACAATCAACGGATGCAGCTGGATCCGGTTGCCGACCAGTTTCGGTGTCATGAACAGGCCGTCGAACGCGTAGCCGAAACCATAGATCACCAGCAGGACAATCCACATGGTCATGCCCTCGAACTGCAGCAGGGTTGCCGCCGCAGCCAGGATGATGCCGACACAGATACCGACATAAGGGACAAATGCCATCATGCCGGTGATGATGCCGACAGGCACTCCCACCGTATAGCCTGCCAGGGTCAGGGCGACCGAATAATAGATGGACAGGATGATCATGACAGACAGCTGGCCACGGAGATACTGTGCCAGCATGGTGCTGACCTCATTGGTGAAACCGATGATGGTCGGCACCCATCTGCGGGGGATCAGTTCACGGAACTGCCGGGTGATGATATGCCAGTCCAGCAGCAGGTAGATGAAGACGACAGGGATCAGGATGATGTTCCAGGCGATGGTGAAGATGGTTGACCAGCCCAGGCTGACTTTCTGCATCAGCTGCTGCCAGCCCTCATCGGACTTCGGCACAAACTGCTCGAACAGCTGCTTCAGCAGGGAAGCAGTGTCCGGTGGCAGGGCAATGCCGAACCTGCCAAGGAACTCACTCAGTTCCGCATGCAGTTTTGCCAGGAAAACAGGCAGCTGGGCGGACAGCAGCGGCCATTCCGTCAGGAGCATCGGCACAATGACCAGGATGATGGCGGTGATGACGGCGATCAGCAGCAGCAGGACAATCAGCACGCCGACAAAACGCGGGATACGGTGGCTGCCGATATGGAACCTGCAGATACGTTCCACAATCGGGTCAAGCGCATAGGCCAGCACCCCTCCGGCGATGAACGGGGTCAGGATCGGGCCCAATAGCCAGAGCACGAGAATGAAAACAATCCCGATACCAGACCAGAGGGCGGCCTGACGTTGGTAAGGTGTCATTGAAAAAGCCATTCAGTCGTACTCGTGCAAGCAGTTTGTTAAAATAGACATTATCGTTATTTTACGCCTAGCGGTGCATATTATTATGAGTCCTTCAGCCAGACAGTCCCTTTCTTACCGCGATGCCGGTGTCGATATCGATGCCGGTGATGCGCTGGTCAATGCCATCAAACCCTTTGCCAAACGCACGATGCGGGATGGCGTATTGGGCGGCATCGGTGGTTTCGGTGCGCTTTTTGAAATCAGCAAAAAGTACCAAAACCCGGTCTTGGTGTCCGGTACAGACGGTGTCGGCACAAAACTCAAGCTGGCGTTCCAGCTTAACTGCCATGATACGGTCGGTATCGACCTTGTGGCAATGAGTGTGAACGATATTCTTGTGCAGGGCGCAGAACCGTTGTTTTTTCTCGATTATTTCTCCTGTGGCAAACTGGATGTCGGCACAGCTTCCCGTGTCATCAAAGGGATTGCGGCGGGCTGTGAGCAGGC
>CALGGD010000174.1 GCA_937916185.1 uncultured Oxalobacter sp.
TTACTGAAACCGTAAAAGGTTCCATCACTGCCCAGGCGGTCACGACCACAACCGGCGGCAGTGTCAATCTTCAGAACAATAACAACCGTTTTGCAAGCTATACCGCCAACGGTGCAGAAGGCAAAGCGATTGAAGGCAGTGTTTTGGTCAAGACCCATGGAGGGGATACACTGACCGTTGCCATCAATCCAGCCGTCAAGGGCAATGTCGAGGTGACGAATCTTGATGATGCCGGGAAACTGGCACTGACGACCGGTATCACAGCACAGGCATCCGATGAAGCCGATGGACATATCAAGCTCGAAAGTGGTTCTGACCTGACGACGGCATCAGGGACTGCCGTCCGCTCCGATGCCGATGCAACCCTGATTTCCAGGGATGGCAGTATTGGGCTGGATGGTAGTGTCAATGCTGGTCATGCAGTCGTTGCGAAGGCAGGCGGAGATATCACCATCAATGCCGCCCTGACGGCAGCGGAAAGCCTGGCGGTCACCGCAGGCGGCAGTGTTACTGAAACCGTAAAAGGTTCCATCACTGCCCAGGCGGTCACGACCACAACCGGTGGCAGTGTTGACCTTCAGAATGAGGGCAACCGGTTCGCAGGCTATACCGCCAACGGTATCGATGGGAAAGCTATTGAAGGCAGTGTCCTGATCAAGACCCATGGCGGGAATACACTGGCCGTTGCCGTCAATCCAACCGTCAAAGGCGATGTTGAGGTGACGAACCTTGATATGGGCGGACTGACACTCGTGACCGATATCACAGGTAAGGATGTCAAGCTTGAAAGTGGCACTGACCTGACGACCGGTGAAGGGACAACGATTACTTCGGAACACGATACCGCGTTGGTATCCCGGAATGGCAATGTCCTGCTGAACGGTGGTGTCAAGGCAGGCAATGACCTGGTTGCTGATGCCAATGGCAATGTCGTTGTCAACAATGCCCTGAAGGTGGGTAATGGTTTTGATGCCACCGCAGGCGGCAGTGTTTCTGAAACCGGAAAAGGTTCTATCACAGCCCAAGCGGTTACAACCAAGACCGGTGGCAGTGTTGACCTTCAGAACAAGGGCAACCTGTTTGCAGGCTATACCGCCAACGGTATCGATGGCAAAGCCATAGACGGTGACATCCTTGTCAAGACCCAGGCAGGAAAACTGACTGCCCAGATTGATGCAGCAGTCA
>CALGGD010000175.1 GCA_937916185.1 uncultured Oxalobacter sp.
CCCGACAGGCCTCCCCCGAAAGCCACTGTACGTTCACCTGTCCGTGTGTTCATGACCGGGATCGCCTGTGACCTGTCTGTCAGCAATGTGACCTCACTGGTGGCAAGCCAGACATTGGAAACCTGCCCAACCACCCCGCCTTCATCTATGACAGCCTGACCGACAGCGACACCATCACCCGAACCCCGGTTGATGACAATCTTGTTGATGAAATGGCTGTGGACATCGTAGAGGATTTCACCGGCGAGTGTCGGGACAGGCGTCTGCCGCTTGAGCCCAAGCAGTTCCCTCAATTGGGCGTTTTCCTGTTCAAGCAAGGCGGCCTTCTGGATAACCGGTGCATCCTGCAATGCCTTTTTATGCAGAGTGTCGATTTCTTCCTGCATGTCATCACCGGTACGGAACAGCTCTTCCACCGCCTCGGCAAAACCTGCCGGAATGATGGCGACCCGCTGGAAAGGGTAAAGGACGGTATTGATGGCGGCACGGACACTGCCAAGCACCTTGAACCGGGCATCACCGAACATCAGGACAAACGCCACCACAACAAAGACGATGAGTTTCACCCTTGCTGATATTCCCTGCTTGAAAAGCGGCGACGGTTCGTTCTGCATTTCAGCCTAAGACAGGCACCCCTGCCGGATGTCCTGAATCCTGTTTCCCTTATTCGTAAGAGAAGACATTCTCATACTGGTCAAGGTGCTCCAGTGCCTCACCACAGCCACGGACGACACAGGTCAACGGATCCTCTGCTGTCAGGACCGGCAGGCCCGTTTCTTCCATGAGGAGACGGTCAAGGTCATGCAGCAGCGCACCACCGCCTGTGAGCATCAGGCCTTTTTCCGCAATATCGGCACCCAGTTCCGGCGGGACCTGCTCCAATGCCATCTTGACGGCGCCGACAATACGGGTCAACGGATCATTAAGGGCATCAAGGATTTCATTGTTGGTGATGGTAAAGGAACGTGGGATCCCCTCGGCGAGATTGCGCCCCTTGACGTCCATTTCACGGACTTCTTTTGCCGGGTAGGCGGAACCGATGGTTTTCTTGATCACCTCAGCGGTCTGTTCACCGATCAGCATGCCATAGTTGCGCCGGATGTAGTTGACAATCGCCTCATCGAAGCGGTCGCCACCGACACGGATGGACCCTTTGTAAACCATGCCGCCCAGAGAGATGATGCCGACCTCCGTGGTGCCACCGCCGATATCAATGACCATGGAGCCCGTTGCATCGGAAACCGGCAGGCCTGCACCAATCGCCGCCGCCATCGGTTCCTCGATGAGGTAAACCTTGGATGCGCCGGCACCCAGTGCGGATTCACGGATGGCACGGCGTTCCACCTGTGTGGATCCGCAGGGGACACAGATGATGATCCGGGGGAATGGCCGGAAGAACCGGGAATTATGCACCATCCGGATGAAATGCTTGAGCATCTGTTCGGTGACGGTGAAATCTGCGATGACACCGTCTTTCATCGGGCGGATGGCTTCCATATTGCCGGGCACCTTGCCCAGCATCTGCTTGGCCTGACGCCCTACCGCCTGGATGCTTTTCCTGCCACCTGGGCCGTCATAACGGACGGCAACGACGGAAGGTTCATCCAGCACAATACCGGAATTCCTGACATAAATCAGTGTGTTGGCTGTACCGAGGTCGATAGCCAGATCATTTGAGAAAAAACTGCGAAAGAAACCAAACATGATTGTTCTGTAATATTCAAAAAGACCGCTATGGCGGTGGAAGCATCCTTAAAAAAGTCTCTGGATAGTCTACATGAAACGGTTGCAGACTTACAGATATGTAAATCCTAGTTATTCTACCTTATAATTCTATGGATATATATCCGCTGAACCGCTTTTTGATGCGTTTCAATCCCGATTTTTAGGAATTTAGGAAGTACCTGACTTATGGCTCTTGATCTCTCTGATGTGGACCGTATCGCCAAGCTGGCACAGCTTGATGTTTCCGGTGCGCAGATACAGAAAACCGCTGGACAGCTGAACCGGATCCTGGATCTGGTCGAGCAGCTGCGTTCCGCCGACACCACGGGTGTTGAACCGCTTGCCCACCCTATTTCCGCCTTTGAGGATGATGTCGCCCTCCGTTTACGCCCTGATGCCGTGACTGAACAGGACCACCGCGCGGAATACCAGGCGCCTGCGCCGGCTGTCGAGGATGGGCTTTTCCTCGTTCCAAAGGTTATCGAATAACGGTTGATGCTTCCAGCAGTTTTATTACAATCATTCGGAGAAGGAGGAGATGAAGGTGATGCCAATTATGTGAGCCCATTCGATGCGACGGTTGTTGAAAAGCTGAAAACCATCGGCATGGTGAACCTCGGCAAGCTGAACTGTGATGAATTCGCCATGGGGTCCGCCAATGAGAATTCCGCCTTCGGCGCCGTGAAGAACCCATGGGACACCCAGGCGGTGCCCGGTGGCTCATCCGGCGGTTCCGCTGCGGCAGTCGCCGCCCGTCTTGCCCCTGCCGCCACGGCGACAGACACCGGCGGCTCCATCCGTCAGCCAGCCTCTTTCTGCGGGGTGACAGGCATCAAGCCGACTTACGGACGTGTGTCCCGTTTCGGGATGATTGCCTACGCCTCTTCCCTGGCCCAGGGCGGCGTCATTGCGCAGACCGCCCAGGACTGTGCGCTGCTGCTGGGGGAGATTGCCGGTTTTGACCCGAGGGATTCCACCAGCATGGACCGTCCCGTGGACGATTATATGGCAGGGTTGGACAACCCCCTGGCAGGTCTCCGCATCGGCCTGCCGAAGGAATATTTCAGTGAAGGGCTTGCCGCCGAGGTTGAACAGCCCATCCGCGAAGCATTGAAGGTGTTTGAGAAGCTGGGGGCAACACTGGTTGACATTTCCCTGAAGAATACGGACCTGTGCATCCCTGCCTATTATGTCATCGCACCGGCAGAGGCTTCTTCCAACCTGAGCCGTTATGACGGTGTACGCTATGGCTACCGTGCGGAACATTACACGGATATCCAGGATATGTACCGGAAATCCCGTTCCCAGGGTTTCGGTGATGAGGTCCAGCGCCGTATCCTGGTCGGGACTTATGTGCTCAGCCATGGCTACTATGATGCGTACTACATCCAGGCACAGCGTGTCCGCCGCCTGATTGCCAATGACTATAAAGACGCTTTCAGGCAATGTGACATCATCATGGGACCGGTCGCACCGACAGTCGCCTGGAACCTGGGTGCCCAGGTGGATGACCCTGTCGCCAATTATCTGGGGGATATCTTCACCATCTCAACCAACCTGGCAGGTCTGCCTGGCATGTCCATCCCTTGCGGTTTCGGTCAGGGTGGCCATGCGAAACGCCCTGTCGGCCTGCAGCTGACCGGCAGCTGGTTCTCTGAGGCAAAACTCCTGAATGCAGCCCACCGCTTCCAGCAGGTGACGGACTGGCATCTGAAAACGCCTGAAAACAGATAAATGGCAAAGATTTTCGCGGCAGTGTGAGGCTGCCGCCTTGATAGAGGAAATATTTATGCAGTGGGAAGTAGTCATCGGTCTTGAAACACATGTGCAGCTTTCGACCGTCTCCAAGATTTTCAGCGGCGCCTCCACCCATTTCGGCGCTGAACCGAACACCCAGGCCTGCCCGGTTGACCTGGCATTGCCCGGGGTCCTGCCTGTCATGAACCGTGGCGCTGTTGAAAAGGCCATCCAGTTCGGTCTTGCCATCGGTGCAGAAGTCGCCCATCTGTCGGTTTTCGCCCGCAAGAATTATTTTTATCCCGACCTGCCTAAAGGCTACCAGATCAGCCAGTTTGAGAAGCCGGTTGTCATCGGTGGCACCTTGGACTGCCTGGTGGAACCCAAGGG
>CALGGD010000176.1 GCA_937916185.1 uncultured Oxalobacter sp.
TGTGTCTGACGGGTGGCATCCTGACGGTTTTGGTGTATGGTTGGCAATTGCCGGAAACGGTGTCAGCCGGATGATGGCCGGAAAGCGGGATGTGTGTTTCAGTGGACGTTTCAGGGGGTATGTGATGGCAGAACAGGTTGAAAGGGACCAGAAGGGGTTTTCAGATGCGGACCTGGTTGAGACCCGTATCGATGGGCAGACGGTGTAGCCCGGGAGTTTTTTCCGGATTGAGAAAGACCGGGTGCGCCTGCCGGATGGCGGTTCGGCATTCCGGGAGTTCATGCGCCATCCCGGTGCAGCGGCGGTGATTCCGCTGTTTGAGGATGGGACTGTGCTGGTGGAGCGGCAGTTCCGGTATCCCATGAACCGCATTTTCATCGAACTGCCTGCCGGCAAGATTGACAAGGGGGAAGACCCCCTGCAGACCGCCCGGCGGGAGCTGGCGGAAGAAACCGGTTATGTCGCCGATGAATGGTATTTTGTGACAACCATCCATAATGCCATCGGGTATTCGGATGAACATATCGACCTGTATCTGGCGAAAAGGCTGCGGAGGGGGGAAGCGCATCTGGATGCGGAGGAGTTCATCCAGTCGCTCAGGATGCCGGCAACAGAACTTGTTGACTGGGTAAGACAGGGCAGGATTACAGACGTGAAGACGATTGTCGGCATTTTTTGGTTGGAAAAAATTATCACAGGTCAATGGAATGCCGAAAAAATGTTGTAGTAGATGATGTAATCCATTGAATTATGGTTTATTATTCCTGAAATCGTTTTTGGGGCCAGGTGGGTGGTGAGCGGTGTCAAGGCTGTCATTTCTTTTCTGCTTCAAACGATCGAAGAGGGCGTCGACCTGTAACAACTGAAATAGGAAAAAGCAATGGCAACTGGTACTGTAAAATGGTTCAACGATTCCAAAGGATTCGGTTTCATCACCCCTGATGAGGGCGGGGAGGATGTGTTTGCGCATTTCTCCGCCATCAATGCAGAAGGTTTCAAATCCCTGAAAGAAAACCAGCGTGTTTCTTTCGATATCACCACGGGGCCGAAAGGCAAGCAGGCTTCCAATATCACGGTTATCTGATGGATGCTGTCCCGGCGGTTTCTGGGCTGCCGGGTGGAAGGCCAACAGGAAACGGAGACAGCTCAGGCTGTTTCCGTTTTTTGTTGGGCGTTTTCCTGGCTGTCAGCCTGTCATCCGGAACATTTTCCGGAAACTGGCGGTCAGCCAGATGGCAAGGCAGAGCAGGCCGGTGGTCAGGCTGATGGTGCCGACTGCCATGGTCAGGATCGGCCAGTCAAGCGAGCAGAGCAGCATGGAGATGCTGCCGAACAGCAGGGCGACGCAGCCGAAAAGGGCACCGACGGTGCCGTTGTCGGTGTCAAGCTGGGTCATGACCAGCATGGTGCCGGCTGGGCGGACAGCGCTGCCGAAGAAGGTGACCGGGACATAGAGCAGGGCAAAC
>CALGGD010000177.1 GCA_937916185.1 uncultured Oxalobacter sp.
ACTGACGGGCAGACGCCAGCCTCCACCAGATACCGGGCAAAATGCTTCCTGGAAATCAGGCTGGGATTGGTGACATATTTCAAAGCCCCCTGGTAAGCCCCCTCAACACCCAGTTCTGCAAACCGTTGTCCCATACGCTCGGCTCGGGCCTGCCGTCCATGCCGGTTATGCCATAACCGGCTTATCAGCTGCGGGTCATTCTCATCCACATGAAGTCCAACGATATGGATTGTGGTTCCTGCCCATGTAATGGAAACCTCCACACCGGAAACCAGTTGGATACCCAGCCGTCCTGCCTCTTCCTTCGCCTCGGGAATGCCCCCGACCTCGTCATGGTCGGTCAATGCCATCATTTTTACACCATGACGATGCGCACGCCTGACCAGTTCAGTGGGGGTCAGCACACCGTCTGAAACACAGGAATGGGTATGCAGGTCGATGTTCAGCATCTTTCATCCCCCCTTGACAGCATCTTCCGGATGACAAGCCATGAACTGTTCGATGTAAGCGGCAACCTGCTCTGGCTGGTCATGCTGCATCATATGCCCGGAATCCCTCACCACCACATACTCGAGCTGGGGAATACGGGATGCCCGGCGGATGATTTCTTCCTGAGCTCCCTCAGGGTTCCGTTTACGGATGCCCATCCAAGAGAATTCCCCTTCGACAAACATGACCGGCGCTGTAATCCTGCACCAGCAGGCAAGAATCTCATCAAGCCTTGTCAGCGACGGTACCAGTTTATGCTTGGGATCAGCCAGGAACTTCCATTCACCGGTTTCTGTCTGTTCCGCCCAATAGTCTGCGAGGAACTCTGCCCGTTCCAATGTCAGCCTTGGATTGTTCGCCATCAGTTTGTTGACCACCGCCTGACGGTTCTTATAGGGACGGAGCCGCTTTGGTTTTTTCTTGGCATCCAACCAGCGTTCCAAGCGGCCTGGCACCATGTCCGGCTGGTTCTCTGCGATACCATAACCCTCCATACTGACCAGTTTCTCAATCCTATGGGGACGGATCCCCGCATAGACGCTGGTGATTTTCCCGCCCAAGCTATGGCCGACCAGCTTGACCGGCTCATCCGGTGAATAATGATCCAGCACCGCTTCCAGGTCGGCAAGGTAGTCGGACAACCAATAATCCCCTTCTGCCCAACCAGAATGGCCGAAGCCCCGGACATCCGGTGCGATGACATGCCAATCCTGTTTGAACGCATCTACGACAAACTGGAAAGATGCCGCGATATCCATCCATCCATGAATCATGAAAAGCTTGGGCGCATCTTCATTTCCCCAATGACGGACACACAGCTTCAATCCGTTGGCATCAATAAATTCAGTACGTGACGGCTTCATGATCTGGAACAGCAGGGATAAAAACTGTCATTATAATCAATCCAGCGTTTTTCCCATGCGGCTAAACCGGTAAAAAACTGGAACCCGGCACTGTATATGGGGTTGATTGCCTTATTCGCAATAGGTTGAAGGTAAAATGATGTTTTTTACTGTTGAAAATCCGCTATGCCAATCTATCGACTGGGAGACAGAATCCCCAAAATCCACCCCTCTGCCTGGATTGCAGACAATGCCGTCATTATCGGTGATGTCACAATCGGCCCCAAAGCTTCGGTCTGGTTCAATGTCGTCATCCGCGCAGACAATGACCGTATCACCATTGGTGAAAACACCAACATCCAAGATGGTTCCATCCTGCACGCGGATCCAGGGTTTCCCCTGTCCATCGGCAACAATGTCACCGTGGGGCATATGGTCATGCTGCATGGCTGCACGGTGAAAGATGGCTGTATGGTCGGTATCCGTTCAACCGTCCTGAACGGTTCCGTGATTGAGGAGAACAGCCTGGTCGGAGCCGGTTCTCTGATCGCCGAGAACAAACGCTTTGCATCAGGTGTTGTCCTGATGGGCGTTCCGGCACGTGTGGCAAGGACCATGGACGAAGACCGTGCAAGACGGATGCCCCGAGCCGCTGAACACTATGTCTGGAACCGCCTGCGTTTCCATGACCATCTTCAGGAAATCGCACGGGAAGACTGTTCTTTCCATGATTCCAGTGTGTAATACAATTCTGAAAATATCTTTTAAATATTCTCTTGATATTCAATGAACGATAAACTTCAAAAGCTCCTTTTTCAGAAAGCCAATGCCAGGGGAAGCCTGGTTGAGCTTTCCGATACCTGGACAGAAATGCTGTCCCATCAGTCATATCCGATGCCAGTCATCAAGCTGCTGGGAGAAATGACTGCGGCTGTCGTCCTTCTCAGCGGCAGCATCAAGTTCAATGGATCAACCGTGATGCAGATTCACGGTGATGGCCCTGTCCGGCTGCTGGTTGTCGAATGCAGCAACACCATGCAGGTCAGGGCAACTGCCAAAATCCATGAAGGACTGCCTGTCAACGACACTGACACGTTCAGCAGTCTGGTCAATGCCAATGGCAAAGGACGCTGCATCATCACACTGGATCCCCATGAAAAAATCCCTGGACAGCGTCCTTATCAGGGCATCATCTCCCTGGAAGGGAAAACAGTTTCCGAAGCCATTGAGAATTACATGAAACGGTCTGAACAGCTGGATACCCGGATCTGGCTCGCGGCAGACATAAAGCATATCAGGGGCGTCATGCTTCAACGGATGCCTGCACAACTGGACGAGCGGGGTGTGGCACTGACCGACAGCAAGGAAGATGAGAACGCATGGCAGCATCTAGTCGCATTGGCTTCCACACTGACAGCCAAAGAAATGCTGTCCACAGACATCTCCACCCTGCAGCACAGGCTGTTCTGGGAAGAAGGCGTGACAGTCTTTGAACCGCTACACCCGACATTCCGTTGCGGTTGCAGCAGGGAAAAAGTCGGCAATATGCTGAAAATGCTTGGTCAGGCAGAAGTGG
>CALGGD010000178.1 GCA_937916185.1 uncultured Oxalobacter sp.
CCTGCCTCGACGACGGTCCTTGCGCCCTTGAGCTGGTCAACATTGACTGCATCGGTGCCATCGGTGCCTGGGGCAACGTTCTTGATCTGGTTGCCAGCGACATCAACCTGGTTCTTGGTGATGGTCGGCCCTTCATTGATGGTCATCCCTTTGTTGTTGATGACGGTATCGCCTGTGGTAACGCTGCCGTCTCCGGTCAGGTCGATGTCCTTGTTCAGCTTGACGGTCAGCTTGCCGTTGTCGCCATCCTGTTCGGCGACCACACCGATGTTGCCGGTGGTGAGGTCAGATTCAGTGGTGGCTTCACCGACGACGTTGACGGTGTTGTTGAGCTTGACTTCCGCACCGTCGCCAAAGTCACCGGTGTACTTCATGCCGTCTTCCAGGGTCGCGACAGTATGGTCGTTGCCTTCCGGATCCCTGTACTCGATGCGGGTGATGCCATCCTGACCGTCCACTCCCGGCGTGCCGTCGTTGGTGACGGTGATATGGGTGATTTCACCATCCTTGCCTGCCATGCCGATGGAACCGGCCTCGCCGTCCGCCCCCTTGATGGTCAGGCCGTCCTTGCCGTCCTTGCCGTTGATGACGACCGTGCCAACATTGAGGTCTTCCGCCAGTTTCAGGTCATAGACTGTCTGGCCGTTGTCTCCGGTTGTCTGGTTGAGCTGCAGGTTGCCGCCGTCATCGGTGTAGGAACCGTCAGACGGTGCCGTTGTGCCACCGTTGACGGTGACTTCAGTATGCCGGCTGTCGGCGTTGTTGACAGCCTCTGCCAGCGCATAGAGCTGGGAACCGTTGATGGCATCGGTGGATGTTTCACTGATGCGGCCTGCCGCCACGTTGGTGATGGTGCGTTCGTTGCCCGATGTGCCAACACTGACGGTACCGACCGGTTCGGTGCCGGCGAAGTTGTATGTCTTGCCATTGATGGTGTAAGAGGCGGTACCGACAGCTTCCGCAGTCTGTGCCCCTGCACCGATGGCGACAGAACCTTCATGGTTCGCCCGTGTACCGGTGCCGATGGCGATGGCATCCGCCTTGGTTGCCTGGGCATCATCACCAATCGCCACAGCGCTGTCTGCGGATGCCAGCGCCTTGTTGCCCACTGCTGTGGAGTTGGCATCCCGTGCGATCGCCTCGTTGCCGACTGCGGTGGCATTATTACCGGCAGCGGAGGCATTGACACCGGCTGCCATCGCATTGGCACCTCTTGCCCCACTATTGTCATAATTCCGGTCATCGTCTGGTCCTGGTGACTTGACGCTGTAGTCATGGATGGAGACAGCGTTCGCCACCCGTTTCAACTGGGCAACGTTGACCGCATCGGTGTCGTTGGTACCTGCAGCGACATTGATGATCTGGCGGGTGATGTCCTTGCCATCCTCAGTGATACCACCGACAGAGACCGCCCCTGCAGTGGATGTCCAGATCGCTGTATTATCGGTGTAGTTTGTTGCGCCGGTAATCACATCATAGCCACCGGTGCTTGGTCCGGTGGAGGCAAGCGAAGATGAGCCGATGGCAACGCCGTCATCTACCGTTACACGTGCGTGGTCACCGACAGCAACAGACCTGTGACCGGTGGCACTGGCATTGGTGCCCGCCGCCATCGCATTGGTACCGGTTGCCCCGTCGTTCAGGAAGTTTTCCTGCTGGGCACCCTTGTCGTTGACGCTGTAATACGGCGTACGGACTTTCTGCAGCTGGTCTTCGGTGGCTGCCCTGCCGGAGACGATGTTGAGCGGATCCCATTCGGTGTTGTCCAGGCCGGTGATGTAGTCGCCGGTATCTGTTGTCGTACCATCTTCATGGGTCACGGTCTGTGGTCCGATGACAATCGGGGCATTGACCGTGGTACCAGTGGTATTTCCGCCGACCGTCAGGCTGCCGTCAGACCCCAGGTTGATGTCTTTGTTGAGCTTGACGGTGAGTTTGGCATTGCCGGTGTTGTTGCCTTCCTCATCTTTTTCGTATTCCGCAACGACACCGATGTTGCCATCGGTCAGGTCATCCGCCCTTGCGGCTGTCGAGTTGCCGACAACATCGACGTTGTTGTTGAGCTTGACACCGACAGGGTTGTCTTTGGTGTTGCCGAAGTCGCCGCTGTATTTCATGCCGTCTTCCAGCGTAGCGACTTCATGGTCGTTGCCTTCCGGATCTTTGTACTCGATGCGGGTGATACCGTTCTGACCGTCCACACCCGGCGTGCCGTCAGTGGTGACGGAGATGGTTGTGGTCTGACCGTCCTCACCGTTGATGCCAATGGTGCCATCTTTGCCATTCTTGCCATTGACGACCAAGGTATCGATGTCGAGATCACGGTTCAGGGTCGCCTGGATGGAACGGATACCGTTCTTGTCGGTGGTCATCGAGGTGACGATATTGCCATCCTTTGTTTTCTCGCCGTTTTCGTTATATTCAGCATCACCGATGATGTTCAGCTGTTCGTTGTTGTCAAGCTTGATATTCGGAGCGAAGTTGCCGTTTATATAGGTATCCGGCATGACAGAGTCATCGGCACCGAAGTAGTGCGTTCCACCTGCCTGGCCGATAGCCCGTTTCAGCTGGGCAACGTTGACAGCATCGGTGTCATTGGTGCCGGCGGCAACATTGGTAATCTGGCGGGTCTTCGTCGCGACATATTTTCCGGTCGTGTCATCAACCGCACCTGAACCGACTGATATTGCCGCTTCTGTTGAAGTCCAGGTGCTGGATTCTTTCTGCTCCGCCGTCAGCTTGTCATCTCCAAGTGGGTCTAAACCGAGAATGCCCTTATCAACCGTACCTTTGGAATCATGACCAATGGCGACACCTCCATCAACCGTAACGGAACCATTGTTGCCCAAAACGAACGCGTTGTTGGCGGGAATGGTGTTGTTGTTGCCGAAAGCGTAGGAGCCACTGCCAGAAACTTCATCCGGGTCACCGAAGGCACCGGATCTGTCCCCATAGATACGGTGACCATAGCCGACTGCGACACTGTATTGACCGGTGACCTGGGAATCGGTACCGACCACAATCCCGTAGTCGGAATGCACTTCAGCCTTTGTGCCGATGGCAATGCCCTGGACGGTCGCTGTCTTGATGTCATATGCATCTGTCTCTTCATTGTAGGAATAATGTTCTGCAACCTGGGAGCTGGTACCGATGGCAATACCGTTTTTAGATGACACATAGTTGCCGGTACCAATGGTGACACCCTTCTCAGCATTGGTTGAAGACTGACCGATGGCTACACCATCAGTTCCAGCATCCCCAACTTTTGCACTATAGCCGATTGATGTTGAACGTTCGGCAGCAGCTTGAGAGTCTGAACCCAAACTGGTTGCCTGGCCTTTGGATGCATCGGCACTATTGCCTACTGCCACAGCATGCCACGATGCCTTCGCACCATATCCTTGAGCAACAGCATATTCGGAATAAGCATTAGCTTTGGTACCGACAGCAACAGCTGAACCACCAACCGCCTTACTGTTGTCACCGATACCGACCCCTCTTTCCCCGACATTGTTCTCTGTACCGATACTGACGCTCCGAGTGCCATGACTCTTGTTGCCAAGCCCGATACCAACCGCCTCTTTCCCAGCTTTGGTATTCACACCAATGGCAACTGAATTTTTTCCATAAGCCTGAAGCTCTCTCAGTTTCTGTGAATCCTCATAATGTCCTACTTGGTTTAAAGTATCACTGACACCAATCGCAATGGCATTGACAGCCTGCTCTCCCTGATTATTACCGTCCGAACCACCAGCTATGGAAGCATTCCCAATGGCAATCGCACTGTTCGAAACAGCTCTTGAATTGATGCCGACAGCGACAGTATCATTGTTATAGGCTTTCGCCTGGGTACCAAGCGCCACCACATCAATATGGGTTGCCTCTGCCAATGTCCCGATGCCAACAGACCGTTCAAAGACTTTGACATCCGTCCCCAAAGCAACAGCATCTTGACCATAGGCACCATAAGCTGAGTCATCACTCTGTTCGATGGTTCCTGAACCAATCCAGATTGCCCGCGTTCCTGTGGCTTTCGCCTTATATCCTATAGAAATCTGTTCCGAACCGCTGCTTACGTATGAGGAGCTGCTGTAAGAAGCTGTTGAATTGTCGCTGGCACTCGTTTTTTGGGTGGCTCTAATGTAAGAACCGCCAGCATTTGCCAACTTACCGATTGCGATGGCCTCCGTAGAAGTTGATTTTGCCTGAGTGCCAATGGAGACAGAATCTGATCCGCTAGCACCATAACTTGTACCGCTAGTACCGATTGTTACTGCATTAGTGTTGGTTGACTGCGCTAGATAACCAATGGCAACCGTTTGGCCAGATGAAGCCTTACTGTTCCGCCCGATGGCAATAGCGTCTTGTGCAGAACTTTTCACTTCTGTCCCGATAGCAATCGAATCTTGGGCACTGGCACCGCCATCTGCATTTGTATTATGTGCAGTATCTGAATAGTCAGTGTGACCAATCGCTACCGATCTGTAACCTTCCGCTTTGGAATTGTGACCGACTGCTGTTGCTTCTTGTCCACTGTTGGCGTTATGCCCCACTGCAGTGGCATATTGCTTATGCGCTCTTGATAAATTACCAATTGCTGTCGCACTTCCTTCAGATGCATTTGCGTCATCACCAATTGCAGTAGCACTTGTTTTGGAAGCAGAGGCCTTGTAACCCAATGCGGTCGCCTGAACACCTGCCGAGGTCTGACTACCTACTGAAACCGAATCGGATCCATAACCGTTGGAGAACATGCCAATACCTACCGCCCGGTAATTGGTGGCATGGGCATTCGTACCAACTGCAACCGCATCATCGAAATTGGCATATGTCTGATTAGAATTACCAGACACGGTATTGGTATTGAAATGATACCTGGAACTGCCCGGACTACTTTCCGATGCACCGATTGCGACTGAACGAATACCTGCTGCAGTAGTACCTCCATTACCTATAGCGGTCGCGAATCGTGCTATTTCTGTGGTATTTGTTCCCGAATTACCAACAACAACCGAGTATTGACCATGTGCAGCGATTCCCGAGTTACCCACAGCTGTAGCCCATTCGCCATCTGCTGTTGTGCCAGAATTACCGACTGCCAATGCCCCTATGTTGCTCGCATCTGGTCCTGCTGAAGAACCTGTATTTACTCCGGTATTACCAATTGCAGTCGCAAAATTTCCTGTTGCGCTTGCCGAATTACCGTAAGCTGATGAATAGTCACCTGATGCGTTTACACCAACACCGACAGCGGTGGATGCTAGACCCGATGAGTTTGTCCTATGACCAATGCCGATGGATTCTCCTTTTGGAACAGTAACATCTGTACCGATGGCGATGGCATGTTCTCCCTTGGATTGGGTGTGGGTACCGATAGCAATGCTGTTTGAACCGGTTGCAACAGTATTGTCGGCAATAGGTTTTCCATCAGCATCCTTTTTAATGACACGTGCCGCCTCTGCTTCAGTTCCTACAACATTTCCATCTGCATCTATAAATTTACCTTCTTCGTTTTTTGCTGCTTCGGTCTGATAGGCAACCGTCCCATTTTCTCCAAGCTTGGCGTTACCGATTGCAACTGCGCCTTCGCCTGTTGCATTGGCAAAGTACCCCATTGCAGTGGAAGCCCCACCAGAAGCAGAAGCATGAACCCCTGCCGCCAGCGCGTTACCTGCAGTAGCGCCGTCATTTGCGTAGTTATTATTGCCTTCTTCGTCAGTTTCTTTGGTGGTGTTGACACTGTAGTAATGGGTCATTGCTGCTTTCAGCTGGGCGACGTTTGCCGCATCAGTATCGTTGTAACCTGCTGCGACACCGGTAATCTGGCGGGTTATAGGATTGTTATCTGAATCGACACCACCAACAGCAACGGCACCAAACACCGATTTCCAAACCGCTGTTGTGTCTGTCGAATGGTCATTGGTTTTCGGATCCCATCCAGATACACCTGCTGGTGTATTGGCAATCGAACCAGAACCCAGGGCAACACCATTCGCAACGGTTGACTTCGCATTCGTACCAAAGGCAATGCTGTTTTCCAATTCGGCAAATGAATCTTTACCAAACGCAATGCTGGATTTGCCTTTTGCATCTGCCATATGCCCGATAGAAGTGGAAAAATCTCCCTCCGCTTTGGCTTCTTCACCGATTGCCGTGGCTTTTTCACTAGTGGCTTCTGCTTCATGACCGATAGCTATACTGTCCTTTGCCTTGGATTTTGAATCATAGCCAACAGCAAGACCAAATTCAGCATCTTTGTCAACCAGAGACTTCGAACCAAGCGCTGTGCCATCTTTTGCATATACAGTTGCACCAGCACCAAAAGCAGAACCTTCTTCAGCACCTGCTTGATAAGTTTTAACTTCATTACCGTTTCCATCAACTTCAACAATAACACCACTAACATGAGCACCCGCACCAACTGCTGTACCGGAACCTGCATTCGTACTTGCATTATGACCTAATGCAACATCACTGCCACCAAATGATTCTGCACCATTACCACTAGCTAGGGATTCCATACCTTGCGCATTTGTATTGTGACCTAAAGCCGTACTCTCTTTCCCTAATGCACGAGCACCACTGCCAAAAGCAGCACCGTCCTGAGAAGATGCATTGGAAGAATTACCAATAGCAACCGCACCAGATTCTGTAGCCGATGCAGCATGTCCCATAGCAACACTGTTATCACCTTCAGCATTGACACCAATACCAACAGCTACAGCATCGGCACCAACGGCTGTTCCTTTACCTACCACGAGGTGACCAATATATGCAGGATTTTCAGTATAGGAAGCTGTCGCATTCTGGTTTGAATTTTCACCAATATCAACTTCCGCACTCGCCACACCTGGCAACCCCATGAAAACCGTCAAGGCGGCTGCCGCTACGACGGCCACCGCCTTGTTCTTCCCCCGTTGAATACTGCTGGCTATCTCACTGACAACAACATGTCTGTCCAAGACATGGTTGAAAATGACTTTGAATGTCTTATTCACGGCATTCCTCTCCATCTAAAAACATAAGAACCTCAACAAGATGCATTGGCGTTCCCCCTGCAAAAACAATGCATCTCCCTATCCTTTCAAGCGTCCTGCGATTACGGGAACCTGTCTTCCCTGCCGGTCATTGCTTATTGCGCAATACGCTATATGACGGAAACAATAACATAAAATTGAATCTTGAGGGGACTATTTCAGGTTTTCTGCTACAGGGCAGTGACCTGCAGGCAGGTTCTCCTATCGGTATGGGGAAGGGTAAAACGGCTTTTATCTGTTTGATTTATAACCCGTTTCATGTATTTTTCCGGCTGATGGCGATGTGTTGCCAAAACAACAGCCAAATCCCGTCAACCCTTTTCCCACAACCGATGAGAACACTGCCTTGGGGAAAGTACGGGGGCAATTCATATGGAAAAGCCGCCTCTCCTGCGTAATCTGAATGTGTTTCCAATGTTAATATGGTGCGCATCGCAATCTTCCCTGACTCTTTCCATGCAAGGCATCCGTTATCCGTTTGGCAGGTCAACACCTGACATCGGTCAGGTTGACGCTGTCATGCCAGCCATCCAATGGCTGCGGATGCCGTTACCTTTTGTAACAAACGGCATTAAAAACAGAAAAAGTTTAACCAATTAAAAACAACCACTTACAGCAACTTCTGCAAATCAATATAGACTTTATCTGTCACAAATCTGGCACACTTTGGCACATTTTTGTCACATTGCATCACGCATCATGACTCTGGTGTTTTTTGCACAATTATAAGCAAAAAGGTTTCCATTTATAATCATTTTTGTTTATAATATACCCATGTTGAACAATAAGGGACGCCTGTGAAGCAAAGCGAATTCGTAAGGTGCCTCAAGAAACTCGGAGCGACTTTTGAAGAACGGACAAATCACATACGGGTTTTCTTGAATGGTCAGATGTCCCACCTGCCCAGGCATCCAGCGCAGGAACTGAAAACAGGGTTGGTCGAAGGGATTAAGAAACAGTTGAAGATTAAATGATCTGGCAGCCCTCAAAAGGGGCTGTCACAAAGGAGGAAATAATATGAAATACCCTGCAACGTTTACAGAAGACAAGGACGCCGGCGGGTTTGTCGTAACCTTCCGGGATATCCCGGAAGCAATCACCCAAGGTGATACAGAGGAAGAAGCGATGGCAATGGCAGAGGATGTGCTGTTGGATTCGATTGATTGGTATCTGGATGGGAAAAAGGCGGTTCCGCTGCCCTCTAAACCACAGGCAGGAGATAAGCTGGTTGAATTGCCTGTCAGTGTTTCGGCAAAGGTGATGCTGTTGAATGAGATGCTTGCCCAGAAGGTACGTCCAGTGGATCTGTCCAGAATGATGGGCATCCGCTCCCAGGACGTGACAAGGATTCTGGATTTAAGGCATAACACCAAGATTGATACGGTCTGTGCTGCCTTCAAGGCTTTGGGTAAATCGGTTGAATTACGTATCCAGTGATTTTGCAGTGCCGCTTTGTTTCATGTTTACGCCTCCAGCTGGAGGCGTTTTTTATTGATGTCAATGCCAAGCACCAAAAAAAGTGCGGCACTTTAGGCACTTTTTTCACTTCGGCCACGCCTGGACAACTGCCTGATGGCGGCGGGCGCAGTCACCGTATCTGGCAAGCAGGTCAAGGCTCCAGTCCAGGTATCGGTCGATGTCGGTGGTTTGGGGTGGTTGGCTTTCCGGGCAGGGTTTCCCCAAGCCTGTCAAGGAACCATGCCTCCGGATATCTTTGATAAGCTCATTGATTTTCTGCAATGTCTTTTTATCCTGGCCCTGCCAATAGCAGTAATCTTCCCAAGCAGACAGCGAGAAGGTGAATTCATCCATCCGCCATCGCCTCAAGGTCTGCCATGGTTTTTACAACCACATCACCCTGTTCCAATTGCCCTCGGCTTTTATCCAGATGATTGAGATAGGCCGGATTCCGTTTAAAGGCCTTGGCAGTTCAAGTTACCGAGACTGAACCGCCTATCTGTTCCATACTGTCCATTGCTACTGGACAGTTTTTCAAAATCCGTCAAACTGTCCAGTAGGCTTGCAAGACGTAGAGGTCACAGGTCGGACATCAGCAGGAATTCCCTGAAAGGGATATGCCTGACGGTACCGGTCGAATAGTCGATTTCATCGTTGCTGACCAGGATTTTCTGGTATGTGTTGTCCAGTCTTGAGAAGGCACTGAATTCCCGTTCATAGGCCTTTTCTTCTGCGACAGAATAGGCGGCCTGTATGAAATACTTCCTGTTGCCTTTCGCCGCCACGAAGTCGATTTCATGTCTGCCATCGTTGTAAACGGATAATGAATAGCCCCGATAGACCAGTTCGTTATAGACAATATTCTCAAAGTTGTGTGTCAGGTCATATCTTCCATTCAAGGCACGGATTGAATTGAATGAGACATCCTCATCATACATTTTCTGGTAATAGTTCAGTTCCCGTTTGGCTTTCATCGAATACTGTTTCACCGATTCGATGGCAAAGGCTTCCTCAAGATAACCGATGTATTTTGTCACGGTGGTCATTGAGCAGCTGAGACCATTCGATTTCATGTAATTCCCAACTGAACGGGCGGAGAAAATCCGGGCATTTGAAACCAAGACATAGTTGGCAAGCCTTCTGAAAAGTCCTGTCTTCCGGATGCCATAGC
>CALGGD010000179.1 GCA_937916185.1 uncultured Oxalobacter sp.
TGTATATCGTCTTCCCGACGGGGCGACAAGCAGTTCGTTATCGCGTCCCCATATCTTCTTTATATGCAGATGTTCCGTTCCGCACTTGCATTTTTCCGATGACAGTTCAATTCTGTCCTGCACATCATAGCGGATAAAAGGATGAGCATAATTCCATAAATCGGTAGTAACCAGTCTGCCCACGCCTTGCTCGATTCTGTTGCCGTTATCGTCCAGTACTTCCGTGATTCCATATTCTTCTGACGAGAAATAGCCGGTATGCTCCTTGCATTCAAACAAATTTGAATTGCCTTCGCTCCCGTATGCATCAAAAATCTTGCAACCAAAAGCCTTTTCTATTGTCTCCCGCTCGTTCAAACGAAGCACATTGCCTGTGGTAGTAATCACTTTGGGTTGATAGGTAAATTCAGCAGGGTGCGCCAAACGGTACTGAGCCATTATAAACAACGGGTCGGTGTAAGAACGGATAACCGCGGGTTTGTATTTTTCTATCCCGCACATTATTTCGTACAAATGTTCATCCGACAAGTCAGCTGTCGGAATATACAAACAACCCGTTATTGCGTCCTGAACTTTTTTTATAAAACTCTTACGGGGGTTTTGACTTATCTTCACATATCTGTCGCCAAGTCTCCATCCGAAATTATACCAGCCCCGCAAGTTGGCCGCTATGTTAACCGAATATGCAAGTTTGGTTGAATAATACACAAAGGGCTGACCTGTACTTCCGGATGAACTGCGCTTGATTCTCCCGTTAGCGGGGATATTGTCGGCGGTAAAGCGTTCCGTACCTTCTTTACGCATAATCTCCTTGTCAATCACCGGCAGTTTCAGCAAATCATCTTTCGTCTGTATATCTTCAGGTTTCAGATGCCTTTCTACCATTACATCGTGATAGAAAGGCACATGATTAAACGCATGTTCTATAAGGAGTTGCAAACGCCTGTTCTGAAAGACGGGCGTTTGTCGTTTTAAGCTTTGATAAGGGGTTCTTGCAAGGGATGGATATGACTGCTGGACAACAGGCTGGGCGCTCTTTGGCGGAATGGGTGGATTATATTGAGGCGATGCATCCCCAGAACATCGCCCTTGGGCTTGACCGCATCGGTGTGGTCAAGGAACGGCTGGCAATCGCTTTCGACTGTCCGGTTGTGATTGTCGGGGGCACCAACGGCAAGGGTTCCACCTGCATGATGCTGGAGACCATCTGGCGGACATCCGGCTACCGGGTCGGGCAGTACACATCGCCCCATATCCACCGTTTCAATGAGCGTATCCGTATGGATGGGCAGATGGTTGCTGATGAAGAACTGATCCGTGCCTTTGAGGCGGTTGAGGCGGTGCGTGGCGGTGTGCCATTGACCTTCTTCGAGTTCACGACGCTGGTGGCGATGAAGATTTTCGCCGATGCCAGGCTGGATGTGGTGTTCTTTGAAGTGGGGCTGGGAGGCAGGTTCGATGCAGTCAACCTGCTGGATGCCGATGTCGCGATTGTCACCAATGTGGCGATTGACCATGTTGCCTTCCTGGGCGGCACCCGGGAGAAGATTGGTTTTGAGAAAGCAGGCATCTACCGGCAGGGCAGGACTGCCCTCTATGGAGAGCCTGATCCCCCGCAGTCCCTGCTGGACCATGCTGCTGCCATCGGTGCAGACCTGAAACGGTATGGGCAGGATTATGCCGGGGAGATGGATGGCGGGATCTGGCATTACCGGGGGCCGGATGGCACAACCCTTTGGGAACTGCCCCGTCCCGCTTTGTACGGGGACTGCCAGATTGCCAATGCGGCGACGGTGCTGACCGCCATCCATGCGTTGCGGAACCGGTTGCCGGTTTATGTCGAAGCCATTTTTGAGGCATTGCCGCAGGTCCATCTGCCAGGACGTTTTGAGGTTGTCGGGCATGATCCACTGGTGATTGTCGATGTCGCGCACAATCCCCATGCCGCCCAGGCGCTGGCGGACAATCTGGGAGCCTCCCCGTGCAAAGGCAGGACACTGGCGGTTTATGGTGCCATGGCGGACAAGGATATCAACGGGGTTGTCAGCATCCTGAAAGACCAGGTTGATGACTGGTATGTCACGGACCTGCCGTTGCCCCGGGCGGCATCGGCGCAGGCGCTGCTGGCGGAACTGCTGGCGGCAGGCGTGTCCCGGGAACGGATCACCGTCTGCGGAGATGCGGAAAAAGCCTTGATGGACGCACGGAAAAACGCATCGAATGATGATAGAATAATCGCATTCGGATCATTCTGGGTTGTCACAGGGGTCACCCCAGCCTGACAGTTGCCGGAAAGGCATCCAGTAAACCATCACTGATTGCATGAGTCTGTTTTCATTTTTCCGCCGGGATAAAACGGCGCAGGACAACAACCGGGCTGCGGGCCGGAATGCGCCGCCTGCCAACGAAAAACAGGGCAGACGTGGTCGTGGAACCCTTGAGGAGGATCCGCAACTGCCAGAAAAACAGCGTGCGCGCCGCCGTCTGATTGGTTCCATCGTTCTGGTTGCCGCTGCATTGATCGTCCTGCCCCTGGTCTTTGAATCCAAACCGCAGAAACCGAACCTGAATGTGGCGTTGCAGGTCGATTCCAAGGTGTCTTCACCAGGTGTCCAGCCGGAACCGCAGACTGCGCCGGCAGACCAGAATGCACAGCCGCCAGCTGACCAGAGTACCCCGCCTCCATCAGACCAGCAGGCGCCTCCCCAGAATGCTGGTGTCGCAGCACCTGAACCTGCATCGAACACAGCCCCTGCACCTGTCTCAGAACCTGTGAAAGAAGCGGAACCTGACCGTTCTGCAGAGAAAGCAAAGGCGGACAGGGCGGAGCGGGAGAAAGCCAGCCGTGAGCAGGCGGAAAAAGAACGCAAAGCCAAGACAGAACGGGAAAAGGCTGACCGTGAGCGCGAGGCAAAAGTCAAGGCCGACCGTGAGAAAAGTGATAAGGAGCGGGCGGAAAAAGAACGTAAAGCCCGGATAGAACGGGAAAAGGCTGCCAAGAAGAAAACAGCCAGTGGCGACCCGATCGGTCAGATGATTGTCAATAAGACGAAGCGGCGCTGACCGATGGCTGGAGCAGTGCCTTGACATGGTTTGACATCCTGCTGATGCTGCTGATAGGGGGATTGATGCTCCGCAGCATGGTCAATGGAGCCATCAAGGAAGCGGCTTCACTGGCAGGCTGGGTGGTCGCCTTTTATGTGGCGACCCATTTCGGTGATGCTGTGGCACCGTGGTTGCCCCATTCAATGACGGAAGGGGCTGCCGGTGCCATCATCCTGTTCCTGGTGATGTTCATCGGGACACGGATGCTGTTCTGGTTGGCGGGCAGGTTGGTCAGTGGCATGCTCAGTGCTGTCGGACTGTCGTTCCTGGACCGGTTGCTGGGGATGGCTCTGGGTTTCTGCAAAGGCATGGTCATTGCCGTGGCATTGGTGCTGGTTGCGGGGTTGACAGACCTGCCACAGAAGCCGTTCTGGCGGAATGCCCTGTTCTCGCCGGTGATGGTGGCGCTGGCGAAGCAGACAATGCCTTTCCTGCCGGATTATCTGGCAAAAAGGATACGTTACTGAGGTTGGGTAACGGTTTTAATTTTGAGTGAGGAGACCGCCATGTGTGGGATTGTTGGTATCGTTTCAAAATCGCCGGTCAATCAGCTGATTTACGATGCGTTGCAGCTTCTGCAGCACCGTGGCCAGGATGCCGCCGGTATCGCGACCTGCAACAATGGCAAATTCGCCATGTTCAAGGCAAACGGCCTGGTCAGGGATGTGTTCCGCACCCGTAACATGCGGGCACTGCCCGGTGTCTGCGGCATCGGGCATGTGCGTTATCCGACAGCCGGTTCCGCGCGGAACGAGGAAGAGGCGCAGCCGTTCTATGTCAATGCGCCGTTCGGCATGACCTTCGCGCATAACGGCAACCTGACGAACTGCGATGAGCTCAAGGCGGATATGTTCCGCAATGACCGCCGCCATATCAACACCAATTCCGATTCCGAGGTCCTGCTCAATGTGCTGGCGCACGAGATCCAGCAGGCATCCAGTGGCGCTTCCCTGGATCCCTCTTCGCTGTTCAAGGCGGTCAGCGTGCTGCATCAGCGGATCCGGGGGGCTTATGCGGCAGTCGCCCATATCGCCGGTTACGGCATTCTCGCTTTCCGCGATCCTTATGGCATCCGCCCATTGTGTATCGGTTGTGCTGAAACCAACGGTGGCACCGAATATATGATTGCCAGTGAATCTGTCGCGCTTGAAGGGCTGGGGTTCCGTTTCATGCGGGACATCGCCCCGGGGGAAGCCATCTTCATCGACCTGGATGGAGAACTCTTCTGTTGTCAATGTGCTGAAAACCCGAGCCTGAACCCCTGTATCTTTGAATATGTTTACCTTGCCCGCCCCGATTCCCTGATTGACGGCGCATCCGTCTATGCAACCCGTCTGAAGATGGGGGAATACCTGGCGGAGAAAATCAAGCATGAGATTCCGACAGGCGATATCGATGTTGTCATGCCGATTCCAGATTCTTCCCGCCCTGCCACCATCCAGCTGGCACTGAAACTGGGTATCGAGTACCGTGAAGGCATGATCAAGAACCGGTATATCGGACGCACCTTCATCATGCCGGGGCAGGCGGTGCGTAAACGGTCTGTCCGTCAGAAACTCAACACCATCGGTGCTGAATTCAAGGGCAAGAACGTGCTGCTGGTCGATGATTCCATTGTCCGGGGTACCACATGCTGTGAAATCATCCAGATGGTCCGTGAGGCGGGCGCCAACAAAGTCATGTTTGCTTCTGCTGCGCCACCGGTCCGTTATCCGAACGTCTATGGCATTGACATGCCGACCCGTCAGGAACTCATTGCCGGCAGGGGGCAGTCTGTTGAAGAGATCCGCAGGGAAATCACCGCTGATGCGTTGATCTATCAAGACCTGGATGACCTCAAACGCTCCGTGACCGATGTCAATCCGGCACTCACCAGCTTTGATGCCTCCTGCTTTGACGGCATCTATATCACCGGGGATGTGACACCGGAATACCTGGACAGGCTTGAGGAATCCCGCCTGCATCCCGACTCGGCGTTTGCCCCCTCGGATGACGGCATCCGCAATCAGCTGAACCTGTTCCGTTCGTCTGGCAACGACTGACTGGATCTGAGCATGACAATGCCCGGGGTGGTCCGCCGCTCCGGGTTTCATTTTGAGAGAACCATGAGTAAAGCCTTCACCAAAGAAACCGACCTGGCTGATGAGGAAGTCCAGACCGGTGCCCCGGTGCTGCCTGCGGGTTTCAAGAATTACATCACTCCCCAAGGATTGAAAGCACTCAAGGATGAGTACCTTGACCTGATTGACAATGAACGCCCGAAAACCGTATCCATCGTTTCCTGGGCGGCGTCCAACGGCGACCGTTCAGAGAACGGGGATTACATCTATGGCAAACGCCGCCTGCGTGAGATAGACCGCCGGCTGCGTTTCCTGCTCAAGCGGATTGAATCGGCGGAGGAATTCGACCCCAGCATCCATTACGGCAATGACCAGATATTTTTCGGTGCAACGGTCACCTATGCCCGTGAGGATGGCGAGGAAAACACCGTGACCATCGTCGGCATTGATGAATTCGACCCATTGAAGGGGCGCATCAGCTGGATTTCCCCGATGGCGAAAACCCTCATCAAGGCGCATGAGGGGGATGTCGTCATCCTCAAGACGCCGAACGGCCCTGAAGAACTGGAAATCCTGGCAGTCAGTTATCCTGCGCCGAAACGGTGACCCTTGCTGTCCCTGGACAGTATGGGTATTCATCCAGGCTGTTTGGAAGCAGTCTGGAATCCAGCGGATGCCACGCGCATAGGGCGTCCTTCTGACAATTATCCGGTTTTTTCAGCAGGCGTTGGTTACCCAGTCAGAATCCCTGGGGAATCCAACCTCCCAATCAGCTTCATCACCAGCTTCGGGCACGGGTTCCTG
>CALGGD010000180.1 GCA_937916185.1 uncultured Oxalobacter sp.
GGGCCCTGCCTGTGGGGCGTGTGGCCCATCACGATGCTGTGGGGGAGGAGGATGGCTGCCATGATGGTAGCCACCATCATAATAGCCGTCTTCGACATACAGGTCATGGCATGCAGTCAATGAAACACAACCTATCCCTATCAGGGCATAACCAATCAGTTTTTCCAGTTTCATCTGCTGTTCCTTTCTTTATGAAAAAAATGGTTTGTCCATAAGGGCAAACCATTGATTGTCAATAATGTCCACAGAGATAATGATAGACCGCCTCAGAACCGGTCCCCGGCTCGACCGGAGCAGGCGGGGTATTCTCATCGACGCCATCGGATTCAATCATTGAACCATCCCGGGCATGCAATGATGCGGAAAGCGCCATGAGGGTGCGTTGCCGGCAGTCCACCCGGTATAAAGCCAGCATGTAGGCGAAATCAGGATTCTGTGGTGGAACCAGCTTGAATTCCCCTTCACGTATGGGGCTGGCGGAACCCAACCCGACTTTCTGGAAAGCGCTTTTCCGTGCATAAAAGACACCGCCATCACTGCTGTAAAAAATCCTGACCCATTCACCGGCATGGGCAGTGCTTGACAGAATCAAGACAACCAGTACTGAGAGGGTTACGGTTTTCAGCAATTTTCCCATCATTGCCACCTTGACAATCATGCACACTGTTACAGAGTGACTATTACAGACAATGCAGATATTCTAGTCGTTTTCTCAATATTTTGGCAGGTAATTTACAGACTGTTGCAGTAATGTGAAAACGGTATGAAACCAGTCCTTGGAACAAAGCCGTGGCATCAACGGACAGCCAAGGCGGGACGACGGGGCAGGGGCAGAACGCGTGACGGTGGTTGGATATGGATTGGCCTGTTTACCCGGCATGGTGGCGCATCCGCTTCATAGCTGGCTGTTTCCCTGCTTTTCTGGCAGGGTTTCTTAAGGTATCAGCCCGTTTCCTGGGTTTTTCAACATGACCGCAGGGTTCATCGAACCGGCAGCTCAGGCTGCTGCCTGTTTTTTGGGGACGGTATCTATCCAGTCCTTCTGCAGAGGCGGTATGCAGGCAAGCCAATGCCAATAAGGCTGGGCAGGTCATCCAGAAAATCTTTTTCATGCAAGCATCCTTTATGAAAAACTGTTTGGCAACGGTTTCCCCATCGTATCACCGGTTTTGAGGAAGGCAAGCCCTGTTACAAACTGTCTTGATTCCATCATGGCAGACCTGTCATTGCCCTTCATCAGCCGGCTGCCCCGCACACAGGCGTTCAAACAGCCCATCGTAGGCTTCCTGTGGGAAAGCCCTGATATACACCATCCCCTTGAGCAGCGGGATATGCATCGGATCGATGGTCTTGCCATCCATATCATAGATATCTCCGGAAGTCGGGAACACCTCACGGGCATCACAGTCCGCCATTGCAACCCCCTCGGCATAATCGAACAGGTCTTTTGTCTGGGCAACCACCCTGACATCAATACCGGTTATGTTCGGGTCAATGCCATGGGGCGTGGGTTTGATATAAACCACCTCGATATCGTTTCCCGC
>CALGGD010000181.1 GCA_937916185.1 uncultured Oxalobacter sp.
GCTCCTCGCTGAGCCAGCTGTCGGAGTATGTGCGACCCATGGACAAGGAACTTTTCGGACTGCTGCGCAACTGTCTGCCCGGCCCCTACACTTTCATCATGGACGCCAACAACAGCGTGCCCCGCAACTACCAGAATGCCAACAAGACCATCGGCAGGATCATCCTCGATGCGTCCTTCTCCCCGGTCCGCCGCGTCTCCTATGCCGTCGAATCCGCCCGTGTCGAACAGCGTACCGACCTGGACAAACTGATTATCACCATCGAGACCAATGGTGTCATCACCGCTGAAGAAGCCATCCGCCAGTCAGCCCGTATCCTCGTTGACCAGCTGAACGTCTTCGCCGCATTGGAAGACACCGGGGTCAGCGGAACCGATGAACCGCCGCAGCCAGAAGTCGATCCAATCCTGCTGCGGCCGGTCGATGACCTTGAACTGACCGTCCGTTCCGCAAACTGCCTGAAAGCCGAGAACATCAACTATATCGGCGACCTGATCCAGCGGACAGAAAACGAACTGCTCAAGACACCGAACCTGGGCCGCAAATCCCTGAACGAAATCAAGGAAGTCCTGGCATCCAGGGGGCTGACCTTAGGCATGCAGCTTGATTACTGGCCACCAGCCGGGCTGCTTGAAAAATAATATCAACCGAAACCGGTCCGCAGGCGACTGATAGAAGAACCGGATGAAAAGACAAAGGATTAAAAATGCGTCATAAACATGGTATGAGAAAACTCAACCGGACAACGTCACACCGTCTGGCGATGTTCCGCAACATGGCGGTCTCACTGCTCCGCCATGAAGCCATCAAGACAACCCTGCCAAAGGCAAAAGAACTGCGCCGGGTTGTCGAACCCCTGATCACCTTGGGCAAGAAAGATTCCCTGGCGAACAAACGCCTGGCGTTCAACCGCCTGCGTGACCGTGAAATGGTCGTCAAACTGTTCGGAGAGCTGGGTGCCCGCTATGCCAACCGCAACGGCGGATACCTGCGAATCCTGAAAATGGGCTTCCGCGTCGGTGACAACGCACCGATGGCATATGTTGAACTGGTTGACCGTCCAGAACAGCCTCAGGACGCTGAAGAACCGGCAGCCAAGGAATAACCCCGGCTGTTCCGCTCAAGCAGCGCCGCATCGGCATGGCCGGTGCGGCGTTTTGCTTTGTCAGGGTACCGTAAAACATAAAACCAGGGATTCCGGTGCATTTGGCGCCCCGGACATCGTTACGGGAGACAGCTCCTGCGCCTTCGGTACCACCACCATTGAAGGAGCCAACACCTTCGTCCTGGGTAACAACATCAAGGCAGGTTCAGGTGTCTTGAATGCCGTTTCAAGATGGTACGGGCATCATGCCCATTCGGGAGCCAGTAGGAAATCCCGGATAGGGCAATGCCTGATGCCATCCCTGTCCAGATTGAATTCATCCATAGAGACGACGTATTTCGGGTAGTTGTCCTTGATGTTCTGGAAGACACCGAATTCCCGTTCAAGGGTTTCAGGTGTTGCCAGCAGGTAGGCAACCTGGATATAAATCTTTTTGCCCTGCTTGTTGGCACGATATCCTACACCATTAACCTCAAGCTTCTTTGAGAAGCCTGTTGTAACACCCGTTACCATATTTGCAACAAGGGCTCTGTAAAGGCCGTGCATAGCTCTGTGCTCCTTGTTGTCTGATGGTCTTGAAAAAGTAACCTCGCTGCCGTTAACATCAATTTTGATGTCCTTGTTAACTGCCTGTGTAAGAGTACCGTTTGGTCCCTTAACGGTAACAGTGTTATTGTCGTCAACCTTAAAGTCAACGCCGGCAGGAATTACGATTGGTTTTAAACCGATACGTGACATCCTTACTGCACCTCCTTACCAAACGAATGCTAATACTTCGCCGCCAACCTGAAGCTCACGAGCCTTCTTGTCAGTTACGATTCCTTTATTTGTAGAAAGAATTGCAATACCAAGTCCACCAAGAACTGCTGGAATTTCATCCTTTCCGGCATAGATGCGAAGACC
>CALGGD010000182.1 GCA_937916185.1 uncultured Oxalobacter sp.
GAAGAGCAGAGAGACAGGGTGGTATACTGGCCATCAGGACGGAGCATCACATTGGCGCCTTCGCCTCCCCGGTTGATTTTATAGATGATGCCTGTGAATGTCGGCACATACTGGGGATTCTGCTGCTGTTTTGTCAGGATATCCAACCAACGGGCACGTGAGGAGACCACATCGGTATAAGCGTCAGGAATGGCTTTGATAATCCTGCTGGTATCACCTTCCAGGAGATCGCTGTCCAGCAGGACATCCAGCGCCATTTTCTCAGCGATTTCAGTCTGCCAGGTTTTCTGGGCAAGTTTCACATCCTGCTGTTGTCCGTCTGGCGTTGCATCAAGCAGTGACTGCAGGGCAGCTTCCATCTGCTTCTCTGCCTGTACAAACTGTTCATTATCCCGCAGCTTTTCAGTCATGAGGGGCAGGTTCAGGCGGTGGTAGTCACCTATGATACCGGGGAGATTCCATGGTGAGGTTTTCGAGGTTTTTACCTTGGCAAGATCCTTGGAGAATTCAACCGCTGTTTCCGGTCCGTTCTTATGGTTGGCGAAACGTTCTTTGTCCTTGCCGACATACTGGGTCAGGACAATTGAAGTAAGGTGGGGCCCTTCAGCAGTGAAACCATCCTGCCCAAAGTCAAAAATCACCTGTGTCCTGCCTTCGTCATTGTCCCGGATGATGATGATATGTCCTGCCTCATTGATGTAGCAGTCATCGGCCATTGCCGGGAAAGCCGTCACGGTTGACAGCAGGGCAGCCATCATGGCAGTGCAAAGGTTTCTGGAAATCATCTCAAATCAGCCT
This sequence comes from uncultured Oxalobacter sp., assembly GCA_937916185.1. GTDB lineage: Bacteria > Pseudomonadota > Gammaproteobacteria > Burkholderiales > Burkholderiaceae_D > Oxalobacter. Next base: position 799 of record CALGGD010000182.1, read on the forward strand.
GTCGATTGTCCTGATGGTGAGATATTACCCTGTTTTCCCATGCAGGATGCTGTCAATTGGCAGAAGAGTGGATATGGATTATTGCCCAGGTTTTTTTCCTGTTCCAGAGATGCGGTCTTGCCAGTGCCTTGAATTTCCCTACGGCTGCTTGGCTGTTGCCCGGTTTATAGAGATAGCCTGACATGGTGACATTGCCATCCTCAGACTGCCTGGCTTGGGTTACCCGGGCATAAAGGGAGGGGCCTGTCTTGTCTATGAGACTGAAATGGTAGCGTCTGCCATCAAAATGATAGGGATATCCAGCCTGTTCCACTTCCGGAAAACGTTTCAGGTCATAGTCGAAATAACGTTTCAGCGTCCGCTGGATATACGAAGCATCGACCGTCATATCTCCCCATTGGCATTGATGACACTGTCTGACGGCACTTCTGTTATTGAGGTAGTTATGCCAGATGCCGAATTCGACCATGATGCCGGGATTTTTTGCATTGATGATGTCTGTCCGCTCAAAATCAGTATGTCCCAGTTCTGTGAAATTCGACAGGAAAACGCTCATATCTTTCATCTGGGATGCGGTGAAACCAGCAGCATGGACAGTATGCGCAGATAAAAGCATCAGGAATGACAGGATCAGGACAAATATTCTTTTCATCGGTCTGCCTTTCATTGCATTGGTGGTGGAATCCTTTTTCCCGGATAAGTGGATAGGGACAGTATAGCCTTTGCCACAGACAGATGCACCGGTTTATAAAGCCAGGAAATGGCAGCAGAAATATGCGGATATTCAAAGACATAATGGGTTTGATCATGTATTTTTCCAGGAAATCCCCATCGAACTGTCGTGATGATGCAACGGAATGGCTGGCATATGCACAGCTGATGCAATTGTAGGCAAGGATACACCTTGGTTTAAGGTGGGTTACAGATAAAATGGCGGAACAATAGAACTGTATAGGATATATTCTGTATCCCGTTCAGGATGGTGCAGGGAAAGGTGCCGCCGGTCTGATATCAAGGAAATCCCGGTAAAAGGAAAAGGATAATGAAAAAATCATTGATGGCATGTGCTTTGACAGGCATCGTTGCTGGGACTGCCTGTGCGCAGGGCAATGTCGCCATTTACGGTATTGTTGATACCGGTATCGCAAAATCCACAGGGTCTGATGTCCGCATCGGCAGCAATGTGGACAGCCGTATCGGTTTCCGGGGAACCGAAGACCTGGGGGATGGCCTGAAAGCGGAATTCAATCTGGAACGCTGTGTGAATATCAATGACGGTACACGCGGTGCACGGCATCCCAATTATCAGGACCAGACAATGCAGATGAATGAGGTGCTGAAGACCGGCAACAAGAATCTTGTCTGGCAGCCGCCTGAATGGCAGAGTGTCGCCAATATCGGTTTCCGCAGTGAGACCTTTGGTGCAGTCCATATCGGCAGGGTTGTCAACTATGCGATTGAAAACTACCGTTCCCTTGATCCGTTCCACCAGAACGGGGTCAGTGCCGGGCTCTATACATTGGTTGATTCTGAAGTCAATGCGAACACTCTCCGTTATGACAGTCCAAACTGGAACGGGTTCAGTTTCGGGCTGGCATATACCATTGGGGAAAATACCAATCCAAGGTCCCGCAGTCTTGGTGGTGCTTATCTGAACCAGCATCATATCGACAATGATGGTTGGCTGGTTGGTGGCAGATACAGCAATGGCAGTCTGGACCTGCTGGCGAATTATGAAAAAATCGTTGATTCCAATGATTCCTATAAATGGAACATGGGTGCGGCATACACTTTCTCTGACGCGGGTTGGGGAAGCCTGAAAGTCTCTGCTGGTTATGAATCAGTCTCCATCCAGGCATTCAATGGACTTGGGACTGATGCCGCAGTCGATATCTTCAATGGCCTGGACCATTCCATCAATGAGAAGAATGCGATTGTCGGCCTGCAGTACCGGTATGGCCCACATACTGTCAATGCTTCTTACAATCATGGCAAGATTGAATATGGCAAAGACAGCAAGGCCAACAAATATGCACTGGGCTATACCTACAGCCTGTCCAAGCGTACATCTCTGTATGCCAATGCCTCTTATCTGGATGCGGATGATGCGATGGCTTCCATTGCCTACAATACTTATTATCCTGACCTTCGGACAGGGCATGATACGGTCGTCAGCTATCAGGTCGGAATCACCCATAAGTTCTGATAATCAGAACCGTCCGGAAAAAGACAGTCCATGCTGTCTTTTTCCTTGCGGTTTCCGGATGTCAGGTTATACTGCTGATAACGCTCCATCAGGAGCGCATCAATAAAGGCTGTCCCGCTGTCCAGCCTGATGGCTGTGCAGGAAGGAAGCCTTGTATCACATCATCATGGAGGCAACCTAATGAAAATCCCTGCTGTTGATATCGGTATCAAAGACAAAGACCGTAAGGCGATTGCCGATGGTCTTTCCAAATTCCTGGCAGACAGTTTCTGTCTGTATGTCAAGACCCATAATTACCATTGGAATGTCAAGGGACCGATGTTCCAGACCCTGCACACGATGTTCATGGATCAGTACACAGAGCTTTGGAATGCATTGGATGAGATTGCAGAACGTATCCGTTCCCTTGGCTATCCGGCACCGGGTACCATGAAAGAGTTTACGGCGTTGTCTGATGTCAAGGAAGTTGCGGGTGTGCCCACTGCTGAGGAGATGATTGTGGATGTCATTACCGCTTCCCAGATTGTGACCAAATCTGCCCGCAAGGTATTGGCGCTGGCGGACAAGGCCAACGACCAGCCGACAGCTGACCTGATGACCCAGCGTCTCCAGGTCCATGAAAAGAGTGCCTGGATGCTGCGCAGCCTGCTGGAAAGACAGGCAGGCTAACCTGTAATCATGGATGCCAGTGAACTGGTATGGTCCCCGATGCCAGGCATGGTATCGGGGATTTTTGTTTCTCTGTTATAGTCAGCCTATTGGAACCTATAGGCTGTTGTACAGATAGACAGGAAAAGATATGAATGGCAAATATGAACTGATGATGGACGATACCATCCAGGTGCAGGAAGGGTCACAGACCAGGACACTTTTCCGCATCCGGGCACTGGTGGATATCGGTGATGAGGTCATGGCGGATGACCTTGGTGGTTATGTCGAAGGGGAATGGAACCTTGCTGCTGAGGGCTTGGCATGGGTGGCGGATGATGCCAGGGTTTATGGTCAGGCACAGGTGTTTGGAGAAGCGCTGGTGGCTGACCGTGCCAAGGTTCATGGCGATGCTGTTGTGGCGGTGAGGGCATGGATCCATGATGAGGCTGAGGTTTTTGGTTCTGCCAGGATTTCTGGTGAAGGAATGGTTTCAGGCAATGCCCGGGTCTATGGTTCTGCGGAAGTATCTATGCGGGCGGCTATCGGAGGCAATGCCGAAGTATTTGATAATGCAGTGGTTTTTGGAACCGCTGAGATTGGTGGCAATGCCCGCGTTTATGGTCATGCGCAGGTTCATCAGGAATCTTCCGTCATTGGCAACGGCCATGTCTATGGTAGTACCGAACTATGGGCAGGGCATGTCAGTGGTTTTGGCAGGATTTATGGCTCTGCAGTCTTGGTGGGTGGTTCCATATCCGGCAGTGCAACGGTCTATGGCAATGCCCGTATCCAGCATGCAGCCGTTTCTGAGGGGGCGGCTGTTTATGACAGCGCCAAAGTCTCTGCGCAGGCGGTGGTTTCAGGCAGTGCACGGGTATTTGGTGATGCTGAAGTATCTGATGGGGCAGAGATTGCTGGGTTTGCCCGTGTCTTCGACTGTGCTGAGGTCAGTGGAGCAAGCCGTGTGCTTGACAGGGCATGGGTATATGGCAGTGCCTCAGTGCGCGATGGGTCTTCTGTGCAGGGCATTGCCAAGGTTTATGACCATGCCCAGGTGATTGGGGCATCGACTGTCAACAACGATGCAGAGATTTATGGAAAAGCCATCGTTTCCGGTGGATCCATCATCATGGATAATCCACGGATTTTTGGAAATGCCGTGGTTACGGATGGCGCAAGGATTGATGGGGATGCATTGATTGCCGGTGATGAGCATGTTTCAGGCAAAACCAGCCATTCCCCATATTGAAAACCGACGATAAAGCCTTCGGATTGGCGAACGGGTCAAAGCCGTCTTATGAATGCAGGGGCAATCCATATCGGTCCTTAATGGCAGGCAGGGAAGCAGGGATGCCCCTGCTTCCATTGAGGGCTGATTACCGGTTGCCGGAACCGCTATGGCCGTTCCGTTGCTGGGAAGACCGGTTTCCGTCATACCGGCCATTGCTCTGCGAACCAGACCTGTCACTGTCACGGCGGTAATCAGGACGGTCATGGTCGGGACGGTGATGATGCCGGCATCCTGCCATTGAGACAATCCCCAATGCCAGCAATCCTAATGCAATGTATTTTTTCATGGCGTTGTTCCCCATCATTTATCTTGATTCCCGCCGTTCCATCCGGGAGCCTTTGCGGTCACCGCCATTGCCCCGTTCCATCTTGGAACCCTGATGGTCACCCATGTTGCCCCGTTCCATCCGGGAGCCTTGGCGGTCACCCATGTTGCCCCGTTCCATCCGGGAGCCTTGGCGGTCACCCATATTGCCCCGTTCCATCCGGTTGCCACGGTCTGGTCCCCGGCGTTCCATTCCCCTGCCATCAGGTCCCCGGCGGTTGTC